>JAGWZR010000068.1 GCA_018968795.1 Planctomycetota bacterium
CCTAAGATGGGCGGGGAGGATTTTTCCTATTATTTGGAGAAAATAAAAGGGGCATATCTTTTTTTAGGTTCGGGCGACATTGAAAAGGGCACTAATCAACCGCTGCACAGCCCTCGTTTTTTATTGGATGAAGACGTGCTTTACAAAGGGTCAGCCCTGTTTACCTATATTGCCTGCCATGGAAACCTTTAAAATGTATGCGAATAGAGGTATTTGATCTATTTGGAAATCAAAAGTAGTTGGAAAAACCGTTAAGTTTGGGAACGTGAGAAAGAGGTGTTAAAGAAGGGAATTTACATCTTGCTTTTTTGTTATGCTAAGGTTATATAATATTTTTGGTAAAATTTTATGAATATGAATAGAATCATACATGATCTTACTATCCATTGCCCATGAGAAAGGAGCGTATATTTTTTATGGCTAAGAACTCATTGAGTATTATGCTGCTTGGAATTCTTTTGTTTTTGAGCTGCGGGTGCGCGGGTTTATTGGTGGGTGGAGGCGCTGGCGCAGGAACTGTTGCTTATATAAAGGGTGAATTGAAATCTACGGAAGAAGCATCAATTGATAGGACTTGGGAAGCAGCGCAGGAAGCCGTTAAGGATTTAGAGTTTGTTATAACGAGCAAGGAAAAAGAAAATACCTCTTCCGCCAAGTTGATTGCACGTGATGCCAGAGATAAAAAGATCGAGATTGAGCTTAAGAAGGTATCGGAGCATTTAACGAAAGTGACCATCCGTGTTGGGGTGTTTGGAGATGAATCGCTTTCCCGTCTGATTCTAGAAAGGTTGAAGAAGAGCCTCGGCAAGGGTAAGAAATAATTTGTGGGTACGGCGTTTTGGTTAAAGGTGTGATATTATGTAACGCCTTAAATAAGGCGGCATATAATCGTCATTGCGAGCGGAGCGAAGCAATCCTCTTCTGTATTTGCTTCAGGCTTGCGCCTTCGTAATGACAAATTTCTTTTTGCGTTAACTATATTGTTACATTTTTATTTCTGAGGAGTTAAAGGTATTGAGAATTCCGATGCTAAAATTTCTGGAAAATTAAGCATAAGATTTTAATACTGCCGATAAGTCATTTTTATTGACAGCGATTTCAATGTACCATCCATTCCTGAACATGCCTGCATTCAGGACAACCGTGTCGCCTAGCTTATCCTTGCCCTTTGATTCGTGGATATGACCCGTTATACAGACATTGGGTTTATGTTTCATAATGAAATTTCTGACGGTAATACTTCCTACATGGATACCGTTTCGAATGATGTCTGTCAGCGTGTCCCTGGGAGGGGTGTGACAGACCATAATCTTCCACTTCGCCACCTTTACCTTGTTATAACCATTTGTTAAATACCTTTCGATATCCGCCTCAGAAATTTCCGACGGGGTATGAAAAGGCGTTGGACTTGAACCGCCACAGCCAAATATGCCAATGTTTTCAAATATATATCCATTTCCATGCAGGTTTATACCTTCTTTGGTTAAATAATTATCCACCTCTGTCCTGTCCATGTTTCCGTGCTGAACAAGCAGGTGTGTATTATATTTTTTTACAGCTTCCAAGACTTTTTTGGCTTCAGCCTCTCCGTGGCAATTAGTTAAATCGCCTGAGATTAGAATCAAATCAGCTGTTTCAATGTCAGATTTTATCTTCACAAGATTACTCGTATCCTCGTGAATGTCGCCAAAAGAAATAATCTTCATAGCATTACGACCTCTCTCACCACCGCATCAATAGACGAGTATACTTTCGGAAAGGTGATTCTCGGTCTATCGATAACGATTGAGTCTATTCCTTCGTGGAGCGCCGCACGAATCTTTTCGAATACGCCTCCTGCCTCACCGCTATTTTTGGTTACCATGGTATTAATTTGATACTGTCTGAACATCGCCCGGTTTAAGTCCTCAGAGAATGGCCCGTGCATGGCAATAATATTGGTGGGCGGAATACCCATATCCAGACATAAAGCGACATGTTCAGGTATGGGTAGGATACGCACATACAACTCTTTTTTACCTTTCAAGAGGATAAATCGAGCTACACTCGATATGCCCGTTGCGAGAAATATTCTGTCTCCTAGCGTTCCTGCCTTGTCTACAGCCTCTGCTAGAGTTCTAACTTTGTGAATGAGGGGATGGTCTTGAATTTCTGTCTCCCGTCTTTCGAAACGGAGATATCGAATATTGTTTTTTTTACAGGCATCCATTGCATTTTGAGACACTTCAACTGCGTAGGGATGAGTGGCATCCAAAATGGTGTCTATGCCTCGTTCCCTTATGAGTTGGGAGAAACCGTTTGTATCCAAACGTCCTTGTAAGCAAATGGCTTCCAAACCTATCTGTTCGAACATGTTCTTGCCATATTCTGTTGCAACAGTTGTCAAGAGGGCTAGTCCTTCCTCATGGAGTCTCCGAACGATCGCCTTTCCTTCTTCTGTGCCTGACAGTACGAGAATCATGATATTATTTCGCTATCTATTCTTAAACATTGAACCATTTAGAAAACATTGTTATAGTACATGAAATAGTATACATGGTCAATTTCAAAAAATCGGCATAGCGGTAGGAATATTGGAAGAACTAAAAATGATAACAACAGATATACTGATAATTGGAGGTGGAATAGTAGGTCTTTCTATTGCCAGGGAACTTAATTGCAGACATCCCGATATAAAAATAACGCTATTGGAAAAAGAGGCCGCGTTAGGCTGTCATGCAAGCGGCAGAAATAGCGGCGTGCTTCACGCAGGTTTTTATTACACACCCGACAGCCTCAAGGCGAGATTTACCGTAGAAGGAAATAGGCTTTTAACCGAATACTGTTTGAAGCACAATCTTGCAATAAATAGATGCGGGAAAATTGTAGTGGCAAAGGACGAAAAGGAAATAGAGGGCATATTCGAGCTAAAGAGGAGAGGGGACAAGAATGGCGTAGATTTGGAGATAATCGATGAGAAACAGTTAGTAGAACTTGAACCAAATGCAAGGACTTGCAATAAAGCTTTATATTCACCGAGAACTTCAGTGGTAAATCCAAGGGAAATAGTTGAACATATAGCTCATAGTTTGAAAGGGAAGGTAAGCTTCATATTTAATGAGAAGGTAATAAAAAGGGATGATGCCTCTACGGTGAAAACTGATACGTTGAAGATAAAATTTAAACACTTAATCAATTCTGCCGGTCTGTATGCAGATAAAGTGGCTCATCAATTTGGGATTGGACATAAATATACGCTCATTCCCTTCAAGGGGTTGTATATGGAGTATAAAGATTATAATTTGGTTCAAAGGCATATATATCCTGTGCCAAATTTAGGTAATCCATTTCTGGGCGTTCATTTTACAAAGACCGTGGATGGAAAGGTAAAAGTAGGACCTACGGCAATTCCAGCCTTTTGGAGAGAAAATTATCAGGGCATTTCCAATTTTAAATTGAGGGAATTCCTTGAAATTTTTTTTAGTGAAGCCAAACTCTTTTGTACAAACGCCTTTAATTTTAGGAGTTTAACCCTTGAGGAGATTAAGAAATATAATAGGAAATATTTTATACAACAGGCCTCGTATTTAGTTAAGAAAATTGATATAAATAAATTCGGTAATTATTTAAACCCAGGGATCAGGGCACAACTGTTAGATAAAGAAAAAATGTGTCTGGTAATGGACTTCGTTGTCGAACAGGGGGAAAATTCTACGCATATATTAAACGCGGTATCCCCCGCATTTACCTCTGCCTTTTCATTCAGCAAATTTATTGTTGACGAGGTAGAAAAAACAATGACTCATAGAAACAAGATGTAGATTTTTGTTTATTTCTTTTTAGGCGTTATCCTTCAACATCCTTTTCAGCAATGTATTGCAGATTTCAAAAAGAAATGCCACGGTCGTACAGTCTTCTAATTAAAGTTAGAGTCTGTAACTCTTGTTGTATAATGGAAACAAAGAGTTAGGATATATTTTTTATACATTGAATTGCACTTACAAAAGGGAATAAAATTTGCCTGTGTCTTATAGTATTTTACTTGGTTCCCGAGATTTAACTTAGGAACATGCCCGCCTGTAAGGCTCTGCCCAGAGTTCGGGAACGAGTTGATAATGTTGGATTTGCAGATATTAAATTGTCTCTGTTAGTATCTTAAATTCATTTCTAGTCAAGCATATCTGAGGACTCCTGGTTTAAGTTTGAATATGTATCCTTTACCACGTATGGACAGTCATGTGGCCTGTCTGCGAATTTGAAGGTGAAGGGCAAAATATCAAGGAGGTGAAATATGGCTGTTAGTGCAAGTGACATCAATGGCCTTAAGACGAAGCTTGTGGACGCGAGGACGGCGCTTGTTTCTATGCTCGGCGAGAATGATAAGGGAAAACAAGAGGAATGCAGGACAAAGGTAAGAAATATAACAAATGAAACTATAACGCTTTTTTCCACTTTGATGGGAAAAGCAAAAGGCACGAATACTGAGGGTAAATTTAAGGAATTAAAGGATGCATGGGATATCTTCAGAAATACGAGAGATAACGAGGTTATCCCTAATTATTTTGCTGGAAAAGTAGCTGAAGCAAAGGCTGTAGGCGGAGGTATCCAGAAGGAGAGATTCGCAAAGATATCTTCAATGGTTGACGAACTCTTAACAATGACGTAAAGGGGAAAAACGCAAGAGGCGAAGGTATTGTAAGTTCTTTATACACTTCGCCTTTTGCTAATGTAGCACGGGTCCCTTGCGGTCAGCGTTGGGTAGGGGATAAACCGCCCATTCAAAGATTCTTTAAAAATATTGCTTGATGCCCCAAAAGGCAGAACTCTTACGGAATGCCTCGTCAAGATCAATTTCGACGATCACGCCCCATTCATATTCCGGAATCCAGCACCAGGTACCTAATACTGGTATTCCTCGATAGTCAGGATAACCCGTAACATCGTATCCCTCACTCCCGCTCAGGCATTCTGCAATTCCCTTTGTTAACCTTCCCGACTTTGGATTAATCCCTTTAAGTTCCAGCGCAGTTCTATTTTTTATCATTTCTTTCCTTTTAAGCTCAATAACAAATCGTGATTCTGTGATAAGAACTCCCTCTGAATTGATAAGATAAGCCTCTCCACTTTCACCAATCTCCATACCTTGCATGAGTTTGTTCAACTCCATGGTGTCGACTCGAAGGACCACAACCCCCGCAGAAGCCCCGATACTATCCTGAATTACAGAAGAAACAAACAGGGTGGGTATGTTGCGTTCAACTTTACCAAACTCATTTAAGATAGGAGTCGTTGCCGGCTTTACGTCGCTCACAAAGACCCCGCTTTTTTTTGCCTCTATAAAATAATCTTCCTTGGAAACGTCCATACTCACCAGGTTTTTTTCCGTAGATAATTTTACAATCCCTGCAGAATCACAGATAAATATGCCTTTATATCCATACTCATCCCTGATGAACTCCAAATAGTTTAAGGCGTTTACGAATTCATCTACTGATGCCACGCCCTTTGCAAAATGAATAGTCTGCGGCTTACGGGCAACTGCTGCGGCATTATTCTTATGCCCTTCCATGCACGTCTTTACCAGGTTGACCTGACGATGCATAAGCCCGCGCAGGTTTTTAATAGTGGTGTCCTGGAAAAATTTACGGACTTCATTACATGCCTCGTCTACGTTAATTTCGGCAATAAGACCCCAATTAAGATACGGCAGCCACGTCCAGTAACCAATCACACCAACGCCTCGATAGTCGAGGTAGCCGGTATCATTATATCCCTCCGATCCTTTTAAACATTGCTGAACTGCGAGGGTCGGGTTTCCCGTTTTGGGATTCGCCACCTTCAACTCTAAGGACGTCCGCTTTTTTATAAGGCCGTTTTCCTTAAGATTATTGGTGAATCGGGACGAGGTTAGCATATACCCGTCTTTGTTGATTAAATAAACCTCACCTGTTTCCGTAGCTTTCATAGGGAGTATCAATTTGATAAGTTCATTTACATCGAGCCGTAAGACCAAGACCCCCAAGGCATCCATTTTTTCATTGGTAACCTGGGTTGATACGAACATCGTGGGTAACCCCAACTCAGACTCGCCAAATTCATTCTCAATGGGCACTGTGGAAGGCATAATATCGGAAAAAAACGTTTTACCCTTCACTGCCTCTTGAAAATACTGTGCAGTGGCTACATCCTTCCCAACATTGTTTTTGTCCGTTGAAAGAATAATTGTACCCGTAGGGTTTGCAACAAAAACTTCCTTGTAGTGATATATATTTTTCAGAAAAGTGAGGTATTCTAAGGGCTTGGAAAAATCTGGTTCTTTACTCTCCTGAATTACTGCACTACGGTAAGCAGGCAAGTTGTGGGCGGTAACCCGTACATCTTTCTTTCTGGCATCCACCCAAGCCGTGATAATTTCAGCTTGTTTTCGTGTGATGCCCTGCAAATCCCTTCCAATACCTTCCCTGATGATGCTAAGGGTATCGGAGAAGGCTATTTTGGCTAGAAATATAGAGAATAAAAAAACTGAAATAGATGCAACTATTGTAGATTTGGTTGTTTTAAACATTGCTTTTCCTCCTTGTGAAGTCGAAGAATAATATAGTTCATCCTTATTGTAACAACTAGAACAACCATCTGTAATTTTTCTCACCAGATTATACACTGTTTTTTTTAAAATTCAAAAAAGAAAAAATTTCTATACACGAAAAGATTTCTGTATTTTTGGAATAAGGGATATTGTCGAAATCTAAAGCCTGAAATGTCATGCTATGTGAAAATTGCGAAACATCAGAGATTAATACCTTGTAGAAAAATTGGAGGGTTTTTCTGGTTGTCTCTGTTATCATAACTGCAAGGCTATCATATGGGCAGCAAGTAAGTTATTTTGATGTATTGCGTTCCTTTTTATGAAGGGCAAGCCGTTCTTTCATCACTTTATCAAAGCCATTATCTGTTGGTTTATAGTATTCTCTACCCTGAAGCTCGTCGGGCATATAAGCCTGTTCTACATAACCCCCAAAGCTATGGGGATATTTATAACCCATACCGTACCCGAGGTCTTTCATCAAGGGTGTGGGGGCATTCCGGATGTGAAATGGCACCGCCAGGGCGCCTTTCTCCTTTACATCTTCCAATGCCTCTAGGTAAGCCATATAGGCGGCGTTACTTTTTGGCGCACAGGCAAGATACGTGACACACTGTGCCAAAGGTATCCACCCTTCGGGCATTCCCACAAAGTCAAAGGCATCCTTAGTGGCTACCGCTAACTGGAGGGCATGAGGATCGGCATTTCCAACATCCTCTGAGGCAAATATGACCATACGCCGTGCAACAAAGAGCGGGTCTTCGCCCGCATCCAGCATGCGTGCCAGCCAGTAAAGGGCTGCATCAGGGTCGCTGCCACGCATGGATTTGATAAATGCAGAAATTACATTATAGTGTTCCTCGCCTCCCTTGTCATAAAGGAGTGCCTTGCGTTGCATAGCCTCTTGGGCGATTTCTAGTGTTACTGTTCGGTTACCCCCTTGATCTGGTTTCGTGAGCATAGCAGACGCTTCCAGGGTATTTAATGCTACCCGAGCATCCCCGTGAGAGAGACGCGCGATAAAATCAAAGGCATTGTCCTGAACCTCTACCTTTAAATTGCCGATCCCTCGCTCTTTATCCGAAAGGGCGTTAGTCATAATGGTCTTGAGGTGGTCTTCGGTGAGTTGTTCCAATACCAATACCTTACAGCGCGATAAAAGAGGGGCGTTGACTTCGAAGGAAGGGTTCTCTGTCGTGGCGCCAATCAGAGTAATCGTGCCATCTTCTACATGGTGAAGGAAGGCATCTTGCTGAGCCTTGTTAAATCGATGGATCTCGTCTACGAAGAGTATGGTTTTTTTATTGTAATATTTAAGCTGATCCTTGGCCTCTTCAATAACCGTACGGATATCCTTGATACCTGATAGTACGGCCGAGAAGGCAACGAAGTGGGCATCCATTGCTTGGGCAATGATAGATGCCAGCGTTGTCTTCCCCACGCCAGGAGGTCCCCAAAAAAGCAGAGATATCAATTCCTTATTTTCCACCAGTCTTCGCAAGATTTTGTTGGATCCAACGAGGTGTTCCTGTCCTACGAACTCTCTCAAATTTTGTGGTCTCATGCGATCGGCCAATGGAGGTTTCTTTGTGGTAATTGTCTGTGTGTCAAATAAATCCTTTTTTGGTTTTTTTATTGTCACTTAAATTTTTCCTTGCGTTTCAATTGTGTTACTGGGCTTTGGCGGCTGTGATTTTACTTCCAGCGCTTCTGCCATCGTATTAATAGCGCATGCAAGCTCTCCAATCTCATCGCCAGATTTATAAGGGATTCTGGCGTTGTAACTACCGCCAGCAATCTTCTTGGCTGTTTCTGTGATGTAATGAATTGGTGCAGAAATCTTCTTGCCTAAAAAAAAGGCGACAATAACAACAGCCATTGCAACCATCCCGAAGATGAACAAGATGTAATTACGTAGTTCATAAAGTTTGCCATAGCCCTCGTCGACGTCGATCTCGGCAATTACTCCCCATCTATAATCCGGCATCCAGTGCCAGAATCCCAAAACATTAATGCCACGATAATCGACGTATCCATTGGCATCAAACCCTTCAGCACCTTTAAGACATTCACTGACCCCCTTCGTCATGATACCCGTCTTTGGATCGACAATCTTCAATTCTAAAGCAGATCTTTTATTGATTCGGTGGTATCTTTTCAATTCTTCTGCAAAGCGGGACTCTGTAAGCATGTATCCGTATCCGTTAATCAAATAGGTTTCTCCTGTCTTGCCGATATGGATATTTTGCATCATCGTGTTTATTTCAGAGACATCTATCCGTAATGTAACCGTGCCCACAACAAGATTCGATTTGTCCTTTATTGGCGCAGAAACAAGCATGGTGGGTGTGCCAACTTCCGGAGTACCATTTTCATTTTCAATAGGAACGTCTGAAGGTATGATATTGGAGGTAAAAAAAGTACCACTGATAGCAAAGCGAAAAAAATCCTCTGCTGAAATATCTGCGCCTACAAG
>JAGWZR010000069.1 GCA_018968795.1 Planctomycetota bacterium
ATTAAAAGTAGAGTCATCGGATCCGAATCCGAAACACCATGGGCGACGGTTATTCGTACTCAGCTCAGTGTTATTCCTACAAGTAAGGCAAGAGAGGCATCCCAATTCACTGTGCTTGCCGACAACGCCTTGATTGCCTTAAGAAACCTAGAAACGTTTCTCGCAACAGACAGAAGCTTCTCTAATTTTGATCGTGCAGAGTGTTTGTGTTATTATGCTGACAATGCTATTTCCACGATTGAAAAAGCTTGTAAAAAGAAGGGCATTAAGCAATACTCCATAGATGAACTTGTTCAGTATCGTTCGAATATCGCGGATATTCACAGAGTTAGTCGGAGAGACTTAAATCTATCGGTTACTGCAATGAGGTTTAAAGATATGGTTGATATAGCAATCGCATCAGGTGGCGAATCCGATGAGTTGAAGAATGTAATATGTGATAACTCCACTGGAAAGCCCTTCAATCCGACTGCATCTGAGTGGGGAAACTTCTTGGCGTCGTATAATACCGAGTCAGGTAAAGCTATTACATACGAGCCATTGGCCAAACCAGTCATTGACAATATATATCCTATGAGAGTTATGAAGGATCCTTTCTTTATTGCATACGAGCCATTGGCCAAACCAACCATTGACAAGGCCTATCGGGACTTTTATGATAAAACAAGGTGAAAAACACTTCAAAGTGACTCGTTCGCCCGTGAACGTCTACCACCAGTAATCTTGGATGTTGTATAACGCATTCGTGGCAGTGCTTAGGAGGAGAATTTTGGCCTAACAAGGCGCTGCACTGGATGACAATTCCGCTGCGCTCCATTGCCGCCGGTGAGCTTGGCCGTTAGGAATCAATAGTTTTTTAAGCAGGGTTATTTAAAAGCAGACAAGGGGGTTAGGTCTTGCTTTTTGATGTTCCGAATTCATTCTCTTGCTTACCGTTTTTTCCTGCTTCATCTTCTCATACAGTCATGCCTTTATCAGCGTCATCGATCAACCATTATCTCCTTCTCTGTCATTTTTAACAAAAATATTTACTACAGGCCTAAAATCGGGTATTATTAATAAATAGGCGCTTACTTACTGCATGGGGACAACTGTGGTAATATCTACAAAAAAGAATAAAGAGGTGCGATAATGACAAAATTGCTTGAGAAAGCCTTTAAGGCGGCATCTAAACTACCGGTTGTAGATCAAAATGCTCTTGCAAAGTGGGTAATTGAAGAATTAGAAGCAGAGAAGAAATGGGAGCAAATATTCGCTGAGTCGGAAGATGTCCTTGATAGGCTTGCCGATGAAGCCCTTGCAGCGCACAAGAAAGGCAAAACAAGGGCGTTGGATATTGATCGCTTATGAACTCAAAGACAACGGAACGTTTCTGGAAATGCTATGCCGAGTTGCCAGTAACAATCAGGAAGCAGGCAAAAGAGGCTTATAAGCAATTTCTGGAAGACCCATACTATCCAAGTTTACATTTCAAGCAAGTCCATTCTACACGCCCAGTATTTTCAGTCAGAATTACGAAAGACTATAGATCTGTTGGTATTATTCAAGGCAAAGATATAATCTGGTTCTGGATTGGCACACATTCCAAATACAATAAAATATTGAAGCACCTGAAACACACATAACAAATCACCCCGCTTGACGCTTTATTGTCATGCGACTTGCAATAAATCGCAAGCCACGCAAGTGAGTTTGATCGTTAGGAGTCAATAGTTTTTTAAGCAGGGTTATTTTAAAAATAGATTATCTTGGCGAGTCCTTTTCAATAAAATACTCTTAAAACTTCATATAATTTTATTTCTCGCCCTTCCAATTATACGAACACTTTCCAGCTAAATATAATAATCATCGCGATGCCTATTATAAATTTTAATACCGAACTACCCAGAAAACCCATAAAATTGCCGAGTCCCGACTTCAATGCGCCTTTGTAACCCTTGCCGCCGATAAGCTCAAAGATAACCGTACCCACGATGGGTCCCAATATCAAGCCTATCGGACCTCCCAGATAAAAACCGATGCCTGTACCCACTACCGAGCCAATGATTCCCCATCGTGTGGCGCCAAATCTCTTTGCGCCATACACGTTTCCAAGGTTTTCAAGCACAATGGAAAGAATGGTGAGCATGGCAAATATCAGCAACACCATCCATGTAATCTTCTCAAAATGAGTAAATAGAGCGTAGAGGAACGCTCCCAACCAGATAAGCGGTATACTGGGTATTATAGGCACGATAATTCCCGCTATTCCTACAAACATGATTAGGAGTGAAATTGCAAACAAAATAATTTCCCCAATTCCCATCGCTATTTATCCATAATAATAGTTTAGCCACGAATTGACACACATGAAAATGAAAGACTTTTCGTGTTACGAGCTTTAGCCATAATTTAATAATACTTGCCCCATACTATAATCAACAACTGTGGTTCGCTACGTTAAATGCTTAATTTCTATAAATCCTTCTTCGTTCAGATCCCCTGAAACATCAATCCTCACAGGAAGAAAAAGTTTTACCACCTCGACGTTTGTGAGCAAATGTTGTGTAATCCTGGGCGTACTAAATTGCGACGTCCCCTTAGTAAGGACAAGCGGGACGATGAGTTGGTCAGTGAGATATTCGTCAATGACGCCTTTGGTTTCAAGAAAAGAGAAGAATTCATTACAGGCTTCATCTGCAACGGTCTCCGCACGCTTGCCAATCGCCCCCAAACCAAAATAACAACATTGGCTATTTTCGAATTTTCCTAGCAGCAGCAACAGGGTGCCCTTCCCAATGGACGGTCTCTCCTCCACAGATATTTCGTGAGGTATATTTCGTTCTAAAAGTCTCTTTTTTGCCTGTAATTGCTGACGTTGAGCAATATTTATATCTAGATTACTTACTGTGGATATGCCCTTTACCTGAATGAGCTTTCCTCTATCCTCGATTCGTAATGGATACTGCGAGCTTGCTGGTTCAATTTCGACTGCAACCTCACCACCGCCGTGCGGGTAGAATCCTGCCTTCAGAGTTTGTATCTCCGCATGAAAGCCAATTCGTTTGAGGAAGTACAACCATTGTTGTGTAAGGTAATCGACGCAAGGACTGTGGGTAACGTGTGTACCTCCGATAATGGTAACTAAAGAAGGTTTTTCCGACAGACTGAGAGGGTAAAATATAGTTTGTAAGACAAGAGAAATCGAACCTGCCGTACCAATATCGAAATGATAATCCCCAGATTGTATCTCTCCAGGGTAAAATTTAAGGTCTGTAGATCTGAGTTGATTTCCAACAACCCCTGCATTGCAGATTCGAGCCGTGGCGTTGACCGCTTGCAGGTGCTGATAACTGAGGCCCGGCGTCTTTCTATTGGCTCGAATATTGTATATCTCAAAAGGTTTTTTTGTAATAGCCGACAATGAAAGGGCTGTGCGCAGGATCTGCCCTCCCCCTTCGCCAAATGAACCATCGATTTTTATAATATTGTTGCACATACAGAAAAACAAAAGGGTAGAACATTTTCATGCCCTACCCTTCTCGATATTCCGATATTATTTAAAACTTGTCTATGGTTTTGATTTACTTGGAGAATCCCCGAACTACTTTAACAAGCGCATCGAGGTCTGCAAGGTCAACCCCAAGGTCTGAGAGTTTCACATAGTTTGGATTCTTTGTGCCGTTAGTCATTGATTCTTTCATTTGTGCATCGGTTCTGGATTTTTGATAGTCGGCACTAGAAAAGTCAGGCACTCCAAATTGCTTTCCTGCCTCGCTGCCCTTTCCATCCGCAGCATGACATAACTCACAGGTATCCTTAAAAATTTTCTTAATGTCTCCTGCGCTTGCGGTTGGACTTGCAAAGCCTAAATAGAAACCGAACATTGTTGCAATCGGAATTGACCAGTAACTAAAAATCTTTTTCAACGAAATCTCCTCCTAAAAATATAAATGTCATTTATTACGAAATATTACTTGATAGTTTTGAAATAAATTCCAGGTATTTAAATAAACGAAACATCACCTCCAATCAAATTTACTTCATCTTTGATTCTATAAATTTTATGACGTTATTCAAAGCACCTTTACTAAAGATGGGTACAGGAAAGCGCGCTTTCCTGTTACTTATGACCTTTAAATGATTTTTATATCCTCTATTTACCAATTTCTTTTGTTGGTCGTTATGGATTTCAATGTAAGGATATCGCCAGTTTTTATAACCTTCGACAAGCACAATATCAATATCCCGATAATTGTCTTTAATAATATCCTTTATTGATGGCGTCTTGTCGACACTCCTTATGATTGCCATCTTTTTTGGAGAGGATATGGAAACTACGTCCGCTCCTGCTTGATAATGTTTATAAGTATCCTTCCCCTCATAATCGATTTCAAAGGAAGGGACGTTATATTTAATTGTGCCAACCCGATACCCCTTTCTTTTCAACTTAGGGATAACAAGTCCGATGAGTGTGGTCTTGCCTACATTTTGTTTGCCAATTATCGAGACAACGGGAATATCTTTTTGCAACGTTCAGGTACGTTTGTCCTTAAAAACATAAATTCCTTTTATCCCTACAGCAAAACAGAATAAAAGTTGAAGAACTTTATCTTGCTTTAAAAAGCCATAAAATAATGTTAAAATTCCATGGTTAAACCTGTTATACTGCGGTTATTTAATGGTAAACATTCGCCATCTAAAGCACAGCAGGATTCATTTTGTTATTTTTGCAAGGATAAATAAATTTAAATTAATAGTAGCAACTATTTGATATGGTGTCAAGCACTTTCAGGATAGGGTGGATTCGTGAAACGCCTATTTTAAGCGAATAAATTGCTATGTAATATTCATTCTGTTATAAGCATAGTTAAATATCTATCGTAGTTGTTCTTTTTTAAAAAGGAACAAATTCTCTAATTTCTTTTGTTTAATACATTCATTATAATTGCATTTCGAATTTATTTTTAGAAATCAATGATTCGGTGGAGGAGAGGATGGAATCGGATATTAAAAAGATTACAGAAAGGGTAAAACAAGAAACCGATTTTGTGAATACCCTGATGTATGAGGTGGGTAAAGTAATAGTAGGGCAGAAATATTTGATTGAAAGACTGTTAATAGGCATTCTTTCTAATGGACATGTATTGTTAGAAGGTGTGCCTGGATTGGCAAAAACGATGTCGGTTATGACACTCGCCAAGGCGATGCAAGCCGGCTTTCAAAGGATACAATTTACACCCGATTTACTTCCCGCCGATTTGATCGGCACCCTCATTTATAACCCTAAAAACGGTGATTTTACCGTCAGAAAGGGCCCCATCTTTACCAATATTGTCTTAGCCGATGAAATCAATCGCGCTCCTGCAAAGGTACAAAGTGCGCTCCTGGAGGCTATGCAGGATAGGCAGGTGACCATTGGGGATCAGACATTCAAATTGGAGGACCCATTTCTTGTGTTGGCCACTCAAAATCCAATTGAACATGAAGGTACCTACCCGTTACCGGAGGCGCAGGTAGACCGCTTTATGTTTAAATTAAATATTACGTATCCTGATAAAAAGGAAGAACGAGAGATACTGGATCGTATGGCATTAACAAAAAGGGATTTTGCGGTAAATCCTGTAATTGCTCCCAAGGATATTTTACGTTTACGTGCAATAGTGGATGAGATTTATATTGATGATAAAATCAAAGATTACATCATTGACATTATATTCGCATCGAGGGATCCAAAGGCGTACAAGCTTGAATTGGATGAATTTATAGAATACGGCGCATCCCCCCGGGCAACAATCTACCTTGCGCTTGCTGCCAAGGCGCACGCCTTTATAAAAGGCAGGGGATTTGTAACTCCGCAAGACGTAAAGTCAATAGGAATGGACGTACTTCGCCACAGAATAATTATAACATACGAGGCGGAGGCGGAAGAAATAAACGCTGAAGCTATTGTACAAAAAATATTTGATACTGTGGAAGTTCCATAATACATGGGTAGGACAGGCTCAACCATAAAAAATTTAAAACACAGACGCCAACAGGTGAAATTTTAACATCTAAATTCTAAACAGTGTCAAAATGCAAAAGCTCAATGTTTTGAGCTATTTTGATCTATAATTTATGTATAGGAATTTCAAACCTTTGTGATTCCCCTCTAAAAAGAGGGGATAAAGGGATGTGTAAGTTTGTCGCAACACCCCCCCAGCCCCTCTTCCTAGAGGGGCGCTTATGAGTCGCTGCCAAAGGCAGCCTAATTAAGAATTTGTTCTGGATTTAAAATTTAGAGTTTTAACAGTAGGTAAAACTCGACTTATTTGCGAAGAGGAATCGTCGTTAAAGGTCATTAAGTAAACATTTATAGTGTTACCTTGTAAAAACCTCTTTTTTGCAAGTTTTTTTACACCCCCGTGTGTCCCCCCTTGCGAAAGGGGGAAAGGGAGGGGTTGTTTTGGTTGCGGCTGTGCTGCGCTAGGCATTTATGATCTCAAAAGATATATTAAAAAAAATCCAGCAAGTAGAGATTCATACACGTCGACTGGTTAACGAAGCGTTTGTGGGTGAGTACCACAGCGTTTTTAAAGGGCGAGGTATGGAGTTTGAAGAGGTGCGGGAGTATCAGCCAGGGGATGAAATACGGACAATTGACTGGAATGTAACGGCACGTATGGGTCGTCCCTTTATTAAACGCTATGTTGAAGAGCGAGAATTAACCGTGATGCTTCTTGTGGATGTAAGCGCCTCTGGAAACTTTGGGTCAATAAAGCAACTAAAAAATGAGGTTGCAATAGAGATCTGTTCACTTCTTGCATTTTCTGCCATAAAGAATAACGACAAGGTTGGTTTGATCATGTTTACCGATAAAATTGAAAAATTTATTCCGCCGAAAAAAGGCCCCAAGCATGTATTAAGGGTCATTCGGGAACTTCTTTGTGCTGAGCCTACAGGAAAAGGAACAAATATTTCTGTGGCATTGGAATACCTGAACAAAATCTCCTCCCGCCGTACGATTTCTTTCGTCGTGTCTGACTTTATTGCAAACGATTATGCGCATGCGTTGCGCATCGCAAATAAAAGGCACGATATGATAGCTATTACTATGGTAGATCCCCGGGAGCAGGAATTACCAAACGTTGGTTTTGTTGAATTAAGAGATGCAGAGTCGGGGGAAATAAGTCTCATAGATACCGCAAACGCTCAGGTGAGGAGGGAATTTAGTGTTGTAAATCTTCGGCAAGTGCATGAACGGTCAAAGTTGTTTCGGTCAATGGGCGTCGACGAGATCATAATTAATACCGGCAAGCATTATATAGAACCTATCGTTCGTTTCTTCAGGGTGAGAGAAAAAAGATATTAAGGAAAATTTGATAGATTTTTAAAAAGTATTAAAAATAATCATGGTTTGAGATGGTTAGAAAAAGGCGACATATATTCCCCAGTACATCATTGATTTTGGTATTAGTTGTATATACACTTGTACAATTGAAAGACGCTGCTCTTGCCCAAGAACCAAATGATACGAGGAAAATAGCATTCATAGAGACAAATACAAGCATAGATAAAAATGAAGTAACGATTGGCGATAAGATAAAATTTAAAGTTCGTGTAAAATATAAGGATGATATTACCGTACAATTTCCTGAATTTGGTCAACAATGTGGCGTATTTACCGTAAAAGAAATTGGACCAATTGATGGACCCAAGAGAGAAAAAGATGGTTATTTTATTATTGAGCGATACTATGTATTGAGTTCATATGAAATTGGATGTGCAACAATCCCATCATTGAAAATAAAATATGAAAGTGTCCAAGGCGAAGGGGAGATTGTTACCAATGAAGTAACGGTTGATATCAAGGGAGTTTTAAAAGAAGGAGAAGCTGCGTCTAATATAAAAGACATTCTTCCTCCTGTGGATGTGCCTACGAATTACAAACGATTAATCCAATGGGTTTTTGTAGGACTGGGCGCACTATTATTGGCTGGTATTATTTATGGGTTAGTAAATAGACTTAAAAAGCAATCAAAAAAACTAGAACAAGAACTTGTAAAAAGATCTCCGCATGAGGTTGCCTGCGAGTTACTGGAAAGATTATCGCAAGAGAACTTGATTGCCAAAGGCCTGATCAAGGAATATTATTATCGTATAACAGACATCTTGAGGCATTATATTGAAGATATGTTTGGTTTGTTAGCGCCAGAACAAACAACGGAAGAATTCCTCGTGGAAATGGCACACACGAATAAATTAGAAGAGAACCACAAATTATTGATTCGAGAATTTCTTGAGCACTGCGATAGGGTAAAATATGCAAAGTACAGACCGTCCGGGGCAGAAATCAAAGAGACCTATGACATAGCGAAACGCTTGATTGATGAAACGGTAGAACGTCTGAAAGAAAAGGAGGTGAGTGTCGGATAAAACTATTACCTTAATTTGAGATTTATTGCATAGCGAAGATTGCCCTTGCCACGAATAGTATCTTGGGTTCTGATAGTTACATGTATTTTAAACCTTTTTTAAAAGAGGGGAAAATGGTAAAAGCGCCAGAAAAATTTTTGGATGAATATTTAAGTCATGAAAAAGATTTAAAAGGTAACCCGAGTAAAAAATCTTCAAGGATACAAAGACGTAAGGTTTCAGAAGGAGAATTTGCAAGGTTCAAACAAAATTTAAAAACAGTATGGGGTATTTATTTAACGCCAGAGATTAAAGAAATCCTTTCCAAGAAACAGAGGATTCGTTTTTTGGATATTGAAGGAGCTAGCGTGAGTTTAAATCTAAGCTACGTGGATAAAGGTATTCTGATGGAATATGAGTTAGATATGGGAGATAAAAAAGAGCTTGCAGGAGCCCGGGTATATAAGCAGGCAGAAGTAAATATAAGCAGATATTTTAATTCTGAGGCAGGAGCAGAAGGGCTTCTCAAAACAACCGATACCGCACTTAAAGTCTTAGTGGAAGCATTGATCGATGAGGAGATTCTGGAAGCAAATATCTGGAA
>JAGWZR010000070.1 GCA_018968795.1 Planctomycetota bacterium
ATTGCGAGTGGGAGAAAAGCTATCTAAGAAAATACAAATATGGAAGCCGTTAAAGGGTTTTATTGGCGGTGCAGTCCTTGTTATTTTAACTCTTATATTCTCGAGCAAATACCTTGGGCTAGGAGTTGACACTATTAAGTCTTCTTTGCGAGGTGAAAATGTTGTTTGGTATGCCTTCTTGTTGAAAATTATTTTTACCAGTATAACACTAAACTTTGGCGGGAGTGGTGGGATTATAACACCGATATTTTTTATTGGAACAACTTCTGGGAGTTTCTTTGCAGATATGATGGGGGTGGACAAGGCAACTTTTTCTGCACTTGGCTTAGTCAGCCTTCTGGCTGGAGCTGCTAATACACCTATTGCTGCAAGTATTATGGCGGTGGAATTGTTTGGTCCTAAGTTGGGACCTTACGCCGCTGTAGCATGCATTATTAGTTTTCTTATGACTGGCCATAGAAGTGTCTATCCATCTCAGATGATCGATTTTAGGAAATCTTCATCTATTCACCTAGAAGGGGGAGAGGAGGTTGAAGATGTAAAGGCACATGTTAAACCGAGAAGCAAAAGTTTGATAGGGATATGTCTTAGGATTGGTAGCATAATCAAAGAAATATTCAAAAAGCACAATGAGTAATAGCTTTTTATTATCATTATATGCTATTTAGTTGTACATTAATTTATACGAATGATGTAAACTGTCTCATGCTCATGATGACGTTTGAAAAAACAGACACCGAAATTCATGGATTTCAAATTACTGCTCAAGATAGTTATTTTGGTAATCGATTGGTGGGTACCTTTATTAACGTAGGGGATGATGAGGATACGCAGATAGAAGCTGGGGGACGTTTCGCAACCCACACGAAGAAAGGAACTCAACAAAAATTCTGGCATGTAAAATGGCAAGCGCCCCCAGCAGATTTCTGGGTAGCCAACCCTGTAAAGTTCTATGCGATGGGAGCTGAAGCCGACAATGATGGCACGGCCATGGGAGATTATATTTACAAGGCAACAAGACTCCTTGTTATAGAGCCAAAGAAAACGGAAAAAGGGCGAGTCCGCGCCGCTAAGAAGGAGTGATTGATGAAGTTGAGAATTTTAGTTTTCATATCTTTGCTTATCATAAGCATAGCCCGAATAGGGAGCGCCTCCCAGCTTGATTTTTCGTGGAGCGCACCCAAGACGTATACGCATAATAAAGGAACGGGAGGAGAGGTTAGATATATTATATGGTTTTACAATCTGGGAAATACCACGGAAAAGCCTATATTAGTCCCGATTGAAGTATTTTTGATGACGGATACGGGCGAGAAACGTCTCGACGTTTACTATCCGGAAATTATGGAACATGTATCTAAGTTGGATGATGATTATAAGGAGGGTAGGAAGTATCAGTACGCTGTTATTGCAAAAGGTGAATTGTCTCCTAAGATAACAAAACATTGTGTGGCTATGTTTGAGGATGTAGACCCCAAGGCCAAACGGCTCGATATATTTGTGACAGGCATATCCCATTTCTTTTTCTGGCGGTGGAGGATGGTCGATTACTCTTACAAGATTACGTATGAAAAAGAGCAGGACCATTGGAAGTTAATCGAACATGGGATGACTAAGGACGCTTCTCATCGTTCGTACGAATTTGAATCGAGAAATTGGTGATTTATATAAACGCATTAAGAAAAGTGTCATTGCAAGGAGCGAAGTGACGAAGCAATTTCAAATCTTTATAGCGCAAAAGATTACTTCGTCGTTTCACTCCTCGTAATGACATCTCTATTAGTATTGTTATTTATGAGGCGTTCCAGTAGATTTCCTCATGGATTATGAGGCGTAATTCCATACACAACTTAGGACAGAACTTATTTTGTATCCTTCCCCCCACTTGTTTTTTTCATATTTGTTTAATCGTTAAATCAATCCTCTACGAAAATATTGTTAAAAGTAAGGTTTATTAAGCACGTTATGAAATACATGAAAAGACAACGAAGGAAGTAATTCTGCAATGAAAGCAAAGATGTTTTTAAAATACCCAATACTTAAAAAAAGAAGACTTTTTGTATTGTTGCTGTGTCTTGGAGCTTGCTTCACATGGATGGGCTTACCTATTGATGTTCGTGCGCAAACCATAGGAAAAAAAGCCGGTGAAATAAGACTCGAAGAACTGGATATAACAGTAAAATCAGAAGATGTTGAAAATGCGCGAATAAAGGCAGGAGAGATAAAGACTAATGATGACAAACTTATTGCCGAAATAGAGTTGTCTATAGCGAATATAGAAAAAGATGCTGAAGCAACAGCTGTTTGTCTTGAGAAATTGCAACAGGAGAAAAAGGGTTGGCAAGCTGAAAAAGCAAATCTAAAATATGCGGGATTGCTGGAAAAAGAACTCGGTGTTATTAGAGAAAGAGCAAATATAAGCGGTGAACAAATAGACACATATACGAATCAGATTATAGCTCTTCAAGATCGGAAAAAGGCCTATGCCGATCAGGTTGTGTTGCTGGCGTCAATACTAAAATTGGAAGAGACACTTCTAGCTACACCGTATGACCAGATCACAATGATTAGAAAAGAGACAGCCATTGCCAAAAATTACATTACAACGGCAGAGGCTAGTCTAAAAGAGAAAGAGACGGTGGCATCCTTTTTTACGAAGGAACTGGAGGAGGTCAAAGTTAGAACGTCTGATGAAGAGCAAATTCTTGCTAAGGATTTGGAATCGTTGAGGGCGGAGATTAAAGGTAATGGATTTATTGCAAAGGCACAGGAAAAGATTAACAGTATTTTACAAGGGGAAAAGGCGGTAAATAATCAGCGGGCTGCCATATTTAGGACCCGGCTTGAAACGGCCAAGATTCGTTATGATGAGGCACAACAGGCATTAAAAAATGCAGAATTAAATGCGTCTTTTTTATCTGAAAAGGTAAATCGCCTGGAAGAAAAACAAAGAGACGGAGAACTCAAAAAGAAACGGGACGAGGTGGAAGTTGCTAAAAAAGCTGAGGAGATAACCGAAAAGGCTGCGGAAGCATCAAGGATAGAAGTCGAAAAAGCCTTACAGGAAGCCGTCAAGAAAGGCGAAAAAGTTGCGCAAGAGCAATTGATAACAACCTCTCCTGAAAAAAAGAGAGTGTTGGAGCTAGAGGCTGAGGTTCATAAACAGGTAGGATTGGTTGCTAAAAGAAAAGACGTTCTTATTGCAGAAGGGACACAGAGGTATAAAGACTTTACCGAATATAAAAAATCAGAGGCAGATAGTGAATTATTGTTGAACGGGAAAGGTACATTAAGGGAGATAGACCACTCGCTTAAAAAAATAGAGTTAGAAATAAAGCAAATTTTGGAAACAACAACGGTGCTAGAAAGTCTTATTACCTCATTAAAAGCTGAGAAAAAGTTTGTTTCTGATAATTTGGAGAATGCTTATGGGGAAATATTAAGAATTGGAAAGGAGGCGGCTTCTTTTACTGACAAAGAATTATCACGCCAGGCAAAAGAATATGCGCATCAAATAGCAGAAGCTATTGAAGAGCAAATTAAACTCATCTCAGCAAGATTAGAGAGCGTGAATGAACGATTGGAAATCAAAAAGAATGCATTAGCCCTTGTGTACAGAACTCAAGAAAGATTGATTACTCTAAGAGCTGCCAATATCTGGACAAGAGTGGAAAGTAATATTTCTACCCAGACACTCATAATAGTATACAAGGATTTAGTGGGTAGTTATGTTCAGTTGGATACCTTTTTTGGTTTGGTTCAAGACAATATAAGGAATTTTGTGTCGTATCTATCTGAGAATAAACATACCCTCGGTTTCTGGCTAAGATGGTGTAGTTTAATAGCAATTTTAGCCGTATTTTATTTTTCTAGGCGATTTATACGTTGGTGGTGCACTGATAAAATACAAGCACTGGATAAGGCTACAAACCTGTCTTACTGTAGGTCAAAGCTGTTTCCCAGTATTCTCATTACACTCCAAAAGAGTATAAATGCTATATGGATGCCTATCCTTTCTATAGCTATACATGGTATTTTTAATACCGAAGCCCCTTGGATAATGGCGACAATATACGTATTAATCTTTGTTGCCATATATAAGATACTCAGGTGTTTTCTTATTGAATCTTTCGGCCAAGAAAAGGGAGACAAAAAATTAGTTACCTCGCTAGCATATGTATCCTCCAAGCATCTTTATAAAGCATTGAGGATTATTTTATTATTTTCCTTCGTTTCTTTATCAATAATTGTCGTTCTAAGCGTATTTGAATACAAAGAGGATGTTATTGACCTCCTGTGGTTCGTTTATAGGTTGGGTATGGTAATCCTCCTCCTGTGGATTGCGACACAAAAAGCATTCATACTAAAATTACTACCGAGTGCAGAAAGCCGACTCGGTAAGGTTATCCATCGTATCATAAAGATAATTTATCCAATTTTTATTGCCTTTGTTGTTGCTCTATTTGCGATAAGAGGTCTTGGATACCAGGTGCTTACTTATCTGTTATTGAAAACGTGTATAAAGAGTTTTATTATTGCATTTATCGCCTTTGGAGTATGGAAATATTTGCATTACCGTTTGAATTACGTAAGAGAGATACGGTTAAAGAGAGGAAACATCAAAAAGGGCACACCTGAAGAAAAGAGATTTTATGCTGTTACAGCAACATATTATAATTTGTTTAAATATGTTATTTCCATTGTTGCAGGAATAATTATTGTTCGCGTTTGGGTGAGAACGTTTTACGATGCGGTAGATTCGCCTGCGGCGCCTTATCTGGTTCAAAAAATATTTAGGCAGATTGGGACAATTTGGGGAGATATTAACAATGCATTACAATATCACTTTGTCCTTGAGGGAGGCAGGTACACCACACCTTTAAAAATTATCATAGCGTTGGTTGTGCTCTTTGCATCCTTTTTCTTTGCACGATATATAAAAACATTGCTGGAGGGAAAGGTATTTCATAAGTTTCACCTGGAACGCGGGGCAAGGCATACACTATCTACCCTGATAAGATATTTCATTGTGGGTATTGCTGCGCTTATTGGCCTTAACCTTGCTGGCATTCCCTTGAGAAACCTGGCTTTCTTTGCGGGCGCCTTTGGTATCGGCATTGGATTTGGAATGCAGAATATCATCAGTAATTTCGTGAGTGGAATTATCCTTCTTTTCGAACGCCCCATACGCGTAGGAGATGTTGTATCTTTGGAGGACGGGACGTTGGGAACAGTTGATAAATTCAGCGTGAGAAGTACCATCATTACTACCCCAGACGGTATTACTTTAAGAGTGCCCAATTCAAAATTTATTGAGAGTAGGATAACCAACTTATCACATCCCACACCACAAGTGAGGGGCTGTGTTAAAGCGAAAGTGGTGTATGGCTCCAACACAACCCTTGTAAAGAACTGTTTATTAGAAGTTGCCAAACAGAATTCAAATGTGAGGGCTTATCCAGAACCCATTGTGCGCTTTGCCGAATTTGGTCCTACTGCATTAGTTTTTGAATTGTATTTTTGGTCAGATGATCCGGAAAAACGCTGGTTTACCATGAGTGAACTAAATTTTGCTATTGATGAGGCATTTCAAAAGAATAATATTTTACTGCATCCATAGGAAGGATATAACTTCTATTGTATTCTTGTACCTCAATTTTACTTAGATTATAGCTTATGCTTGCTTGAATTTGTTTAGACAGAGAAAAAAGCATGTTGATATAATTTTCATAATTTTATGGTAAACGATTTGGGGGTATTAAAATGTTTTTATTGTGGTCAGACATATCGCCTTGAAGAATACGATCAGAAAAAGGGCATGATATGTTTAGGCTGTGGTATGCAGATGATTCCCTTGGTTGCTAGAAAAATAAGAGAAAGAGATATAAAAGGGCTTTGCGTGTTACTGGGGTATTTTGCGATTGTTGCCCTTATAGGGTCGCTGGGAGGTGTTATGTTAGTCCATGGGTGGAGCTTCTGGGTTACGTTTGCCATGATCGGCGGAATTATATATTTTGTAGCTAGGATATTTATGGATAAATTTAAGATTAGTGAAATTGACGAGTATTTATCAGCAACAATAATTCAAAAAGATAGGGACATGACGCATGTATCGATTTTTGAAGGATTGGTTGCCGATGCGATTGGTGAATTACCACAAAAGTTAAAAGACCGTTTAGCCAATGTAGCTATTGTTATAGAGAGCAGACCAAAAAGTCACGTATCAAGAAAACTGAGGTTAATGCCGAATAGAATCTTGCTCGGGTTATTTCAGGGTATCCCGCTGAATAAAAAGAGTGTTTGGCAGTCTGGCACAATGCCAGAAAGGATTACTATATTCCAAGATAATATCGAGGCTATTTGCCATTCAGACCAAGAGATTAAACACAAAATAAAAGAAGTGGTACGCCATGAAGTGGCACATTTTGTGGGTTTTACAGAAGAAGAAATAACAAAATTGGGTTATTAAGTATTTCTATTTGTTTTTATCACAGCCGATTTATAGTTTAAAGCGATTTATTTCACATATATTTTTATGAGGATACTTTTATGGCAGAAGTGCATTCGTTTGATATCGTATGTCAGGTAGAAATGCATGAGGTTAATAACGCAGTTGATCAAGCTAAAAAACAACTTGCGGTACGGTACGACTTTAAAGGGAGTAAGTCGTCTATTACTTTAAACAATGATAATTCGATAACTTTGATTGCTGATGATGATTACAAGTTAACGAGCTTGACAGAGATTCTAAAGGAAAAACTTGCAAAAAGGAATATACCTTTAAAGGCGCTTAATTTGGGGAAGGTTGAAACCGCGGTGGGTAGCACCGTGCGGCAGACCATTACGTTTCAATCAGGGATACCCATGGAAAAGGCCAAGGAGTTGGTCAAGTATCTAAAGAGTTTAAAACTCAAAGTACAGGCTCAAATTCAGGAAGAGAAGGTAAGGGTGTCGGGGCAAAAGATAGACGATCTTCAGGTAATTATCAAGGCGATTAAAGATCAAAATTACGAATTCGCCATGCAGTTTGTGAATTACAAATAAATTGATTATTTGCTGACTTCACCTGTTAAACAGTTATTGAGAGTTCATGAATTTTCCTAAATCTTTTGAGATGATATCATAAATTCGTTTAAGAGGGATACCTTTTTCCTCAGCGATTCTCTTGCAATCTTCATACTCGGGAGAAAGGCTTTTGATGTCATTATTAAATTTTCCAATCTTGAATTTTATTTTACCCAATTGGGTATCTAATTCTTTAAATTCCCGCGTGAGTATTTTTCGAACCACTTTGTATTTCCTTATACCGAAGGTGGTTGTTTGATTGAATAAAACCATTTCGACAGAAGAAATGTGTAGCTCAGAAACAATGACGCTAATAATTATTCCCGGACGCCCTTTTTTCATCTGAATTGGTGTGAAATAGACGTCCGCTGCACCTGCCTCGAATAATTTATCCATGACATAGCCCAATATTTCACCCGACATATTGTCGATGTTTGTCTCAACAACCCACATTTCATCAGACTCTTTACTGTGAATTACTTCTCCAATGAGTATACGCAATAGGTTAGGTATGGCTAGATTATCGTTACTGCCAGCCCCATAACCAATCTGAAGGATTTTCATTTCTGGATTGGCACGCAAGCCTTCTCCCAAGGTAGTTATTATTGCAGCGCCTGTGGGTGTTGTTAATTCTTTTTCTATATCAACAGATTTTAGTAATTGCGTCTTCAGAAGTTCCGCGGTGGCGGGGGCAGGAACTGGGAAAGTGCCATGTTCACATTTTGTATACCCGTGTCCCGTTGGAATGGGAGAGAAATATATCCTTTCAATGCCAAGGTGTTTTATGGCTATAACAGAGCCCACAATGTCAACTATTGCGTCTATTGCACCAACTTCATGAAAATGAACTTCCTCGGTTGAAGTATTGTGGATCTTTGCCTCAGCCATTGCTAGGCTTTGGAAAATTTTTATGCTGTCTGTCTTGATAGCCTGATGAAGGGTGCTTTTTTCTATAATTGCTCGTATGTCAGAAAATTTGAGATGTGAATTATGGTGGTGTGGATGAGTTGCGGTTGCGTGTTTATCTGTTTGTAAAAGTGTTACGTGAATCTTTGTGCTGCTTATTCCGGCACGTTTTACCTTTTCTTGGGATATTTCGTAGCCATTAAGGTGAAGTTGTGACAATTGATCTTTTAAGAGGTCGATGTCCAATCCAGCATCTACAAGCGCCCCAAGGATCATATCGCCGCTAATGCCAGAGAAACAATCAAAATATGCAATCTTCAACAATATCCCTCAAATGTTATCAGAGTTACATTCAGATTATTTCAGATGCTAACACACGGTTTATAACGAGTCAATTAAAAACAAACCATTTTTGTTGACTTATTTTCAATCGTTTATATAATCCAGTCTCTTAAAATATATAGTCCAGTTATTGTTTGAAATAAATTATCGTTGCTGGTAAACATTTCTCAAATTCAGACAAATATGTGATAATTACGCACTTTGAGAGGATAAAATGAATATTGGTATATTGGGCGGGTCGTTTAATCCCATTCATATAGGTCATCTAATTGCCGCTGAAGAAGTTTTCACGCGACGCGCGTTGTCAAAGGTCATATTTGTACCTACCGGGATAGCTCCTCATAAAGAATCGAGGGATTTGATAGATTCGTTCCACAGATACCAGATGGTAAAGGACGCAATAAGCGATAATGACCATTTTGAGGTTTCTGATTTAGAAATTAAGAGGACTGGAAAATCATATACCATAGATACAGTCAAGGGTTTCAGGGAAATATATGGAGAAGGACACCATTTGTATTTAATTATGGGAACAGACATGATAAATGAAATAAGTACGTGGAAAGATATAGACGCGCTCTCCGCTATGTGCCGTTTTATTGTGGTTAATCGTTTCTCGACTTCAATAAGCGATACCACTCAGTCCTCTTTCTTC
>JAGWZR010000376.1 GCA_018968795.1 Planctomycetota bacterium
ACAGGATTTCTTATGAGTGGATTACTTGCTGTTGCTTATACCAGAAGAGGTGGAAATGATTGATTGTACCGGTTGTGCAGGCTGTGATTATGATACTTGTCGGAGAGAAAATACGATGCGTGCGGAAATATCTTCGCTCGAGGGGCAAGCCCCCGAATTGGTAATCTCTGAATTAATACCACAGGGTTTACACTAACGGATATATGTGGCAAGGTTGTGGTGATTGTTTTCTTTCAACTATAGATAATCTTTTAGCAGAAAAGTAGCCCAGCGCTACTTTTTACGAAAAATATAAATACTTGGAGGTGAATGATGGCGAGGCTTTTGGCTATAGGAAAAGAACAAGTATCGAAGGAAGCACAGGATGTTTTTGCGGAAATTGAAGGTGCTTTTGGCATGGTTCCAAATTTATTTAAGATCTACTCTCATTTTCCACCTTTATTGAAAACCAACTGGAACAAGGTAAAGGCGGTAATGATGCAGGGGAGTTTGAGTAGAAAAACAAAGGAAGCTATTGCCCTTCTGGTTTCAAAGGATAATAGCTGTGCATATTGTGTGGCTGCTCACACGGCCGCTCTCAAATCCATCGGTGTGACGGAAAAAGAAATTAACATAATTGAGAGCGAGATCGAAAAATCAATGTTTACGGAGAAGGAACGAGAGCTGATAACCTTTGTCAGAAAGGCTAATAAAGACCCCAATAGGATAACTGATAAAGAATATGAAAGCTTAAAGAAGACAGGTGCCAGTGACTCTGAAATTGTTGAGGCACTTGGTGTAATGGAACTCTTTACAGCATTTAATAAATTTCTCGATTCTCTTAACGTGGAGATAGATTTCTGATGACAATCTTAATAATCCTTTTTCTCGCTACGTGTTTTCTTTCATATTCAAATGGTGCCAATGACAACTTTAAAGGAGTTGCTACGCTCTTTGGAAGTAAGACCACGAATTATAAATACGCAATTTGGTGGGCGACTTTTACGACATTTGCAGGTTCGCTGGCTTCCCTGTTTTTTGCATACGGTCTTGTCAAGACCTTCTCTGGTAAAGGCTTGGTTCCCCAAAGCATCGCAAGTGCTCCTGAATTCCTTACGGCAGTGGCGATTGGCGCTGCTATTACGGTCATGATTGCAACGATTACAGGGTTTCCTATCTCGACTACCCACGGTCTGACAGGCGCCCTGGTTGGTGCCGGTTTTGTAGCCGTAGGTTCACAGGTTAATTTTGCCGTTTTGGGCAACGCCTTTTTCATGCCGCTTTTACTCAGTCCTGTTATTGCGACTGCTCTTGGCAGCGGTCTTTATATTATTTTCCGGAATATGCGTATCCGTTCTGGCATAACTAAGGAATGGTGCCTTTGTGTTGGTGAACAGAGAAAAGCAATCCCATCATGTATGCCTGCTCCTGCTCTTAGTGTAAAATACGGTAATACTATCGGTGCTGCAATTGACACAGAAGAAAACTGCCAGGAAATTTATCAAGGATGTTTCCTGGGTGTGAATAGCCAGAAATTGCTGGATTCTTTGCATTTTTGCTCTGCCGGGGTTGTCAGCTTTGCGCGGGGTCTTAATGATACGCCAAAGATTGTGGCACTCTTATTATTGGTTAAAGGTTTGTCAATACACTGGGGCATGCTGGCTGTTGCTGTTGGAATGGCTGCCGGTGGGCTTTTGAATGCCAGAAAAGTGGCTGAAACGATGAGTAATAAAATCAC
>JAGWZR010000377.1 GCA_018968795.1 Planctomycetota bacterium
GAAGAGCATGGATAACGTCTTTTCGTGATCAAATGGATGTGCATACAATTCATTAATCTTCTTCCCAATCACATCATCAGGCGAGTTAAATCCAAAGAGCCGTGCACCCGCCGTATTGATATGAATTACAACCCCATCATAGGAAGGTTCATACTCACACCAGCCTTTTACATCCTGTACATCAACAAGAAGCGTCTTGGATTCATCCTTTGTTGGTATCATAGTTTTGTTCATAAATACCTCCTTCATAATCCTCCGTGTTTAAGGTTTTAATTCCCATGTTACTATGGTTTTTTCCACACACTGCTTTGTGCCATTTTTTACGACCTCTTTTTCATCATTTCCACCGGGAATAGTGTTCTCGGATTTGAAAATACGGAACTCCTCTTTAAATTTAGAAATGTTGCTCTTTATAAAATCTTCATCTCTCTTTGTCACAATCGAACCAAAGATATTTAAGGGATTGTGGACTTTGTATCTTTGTTCCCGAAGATAGCCGCGCTCTCTACTTAATTCATAACCATCCGTAATAGCCATGACAAGCCCAACCACCATAACGATAGTCATGCCAAGCAACGCCCTCTTTGGCAACGATAAACCTTTGAGCATATATCCGGTATTTAATTTCCGATACATCATAAGAGCCATAATAAACGCCGGAATGATTATCACCAACATAAGAGACTTTACCATAGAATTAATGTTATTCACGGCGCCAAGCGCCTCATCCGCATCTATTTCGACAATCAGCCCAATATTCAAGTCTTTCAGCCAACTCCATGCGCCTACAACTTTCAATCCGCTGTAATCCCTGTATCCTTCCAGGTCGTAACCGCTTGTTTTCCCGACAATACACCTTGTCACCCCTTTTGTTAAAAGGTTCGTATCAGGGTCCACAACCTTATGGCATGTTTTGCATGTGTCCCCTGCATTTTTTATATGCTCTGCAAACCTCGGTTCTGTGATCGTAACCCCGTCTTTATTTACCAGATAAGTCTCGCCGGTTTTTCCGAGGGAAACACTCCGCATAGCCTTCGTAAGTATCGACGTATCCATCCATAACACCACAGCGCCTATTACATCACGATTATTTCCCCTGATAGGATAAGACATAAACAGGGAAGGCAAATCATTTTCTTTCCCATTATTCGCATCATTCAAAGAGAAATGGTCTATATCTGAAATATACGTTTTACCATCGCGGAGGGTACCCTGTAAATTTATGGAAAACTTTTCTTTCGTAATATTCATGCCTGAAAGAGGTTTTTCAATTTCCGTCGTAGCCTGGACAACGCCAGCGCCGTCGCAAATAAATATCCCCTTGTATCCATAATCTGCCTTCGTACACTCCAGCTGTGTCTTTAACCTGAGATATTCATGTTCATTTTTTACATTCACAAGACTCACGAAATCCTCGTCGCTGTGTATGATTAATTCACTTTGTATCGTGTCAGAAATAGCCCTCGCATGAGACTTCCTTTCATCCCACAATAAAGAGAGGATGTCTTTCTGCTTATTTACGATACCTTCCAGGTTCCTCTGGACTCCCTGCTTCAACTCAGCGCTTACCCTTGGAAACGCAAGCATTCTGAACAAAACAAGGGGGAATAATCCAAACAATATAAGTCCGATAATAACAATGACGATACGTTCTTTAAGCACTCTTAGCATATAACCCTCTTTTAATTTCTTAGGCGTCATTTACCGCAATACTGTA
>JAGWZR010000378.1 GCA_018968795.1 Planctomycetota bacterium
TGGGCGGATGGGTATTTTGCCGAAAGTATTGGAACGGTAAATGAGGAAGTTGTTAGAAAGTATATACGAGAGCAAGATAAGCCATAGCCAGATTATGCCAGAAGGCAGAAGCCCCAGCCTTTAGGCTGGGGAGGTTTCACTTAGGTTTTGGGTGTTTTTCGGGTTCGAGGATGGTGGGTGCGACAATTTTCCTTAAGCCTGCCCCTTTAGCTGCATCCATGATATCGATAATGACTCCATACGGAACATTCTTGTCGGCTTTTAGGACAAGGGTTTTGTCGTCTTGCTTGGAAAAGGCTTTTTTTAGTATAGGAAGGAGGTCCTTTCTTTCGATAAGCTCTTCCTGAAAAAATAGCTTTCCGTCTTGCGAAATTACCAGTACCCGTTCCTCAATCTTACTGGCGGAGGCATATTTGGTCGAGGGAAGTTCTAGTTTGATATTTGGCTGCTCTATAAAATTCGAGGTAACCAGAAAAAACAAAAGTATCAAAAACAGCACATCCACCATGGGTGTGAGGTTTATGATGCTTGTTCGTGTTATGCGTTTTTCTCTGAATCGCATGGTTACTTTCTCACGGCATCTTCTGAAGAATAAAGTTTATTGACGACGTAAATAGCGTATTCCTCCATCTCAACGGCAAAGGTTTCTACCTTCTTATCGAAATAACTATATGCAATCAGAGATGGAATTGCAACGAAAATTCCCACTGCTGTATTTCGGATGGCTATTGCAAGCCCGCCGGAAAACGCCTTGGCATGCCCGAGTCCCAGTTCAGCGATAACTCCAAAGATATTTTCCAGTCCGAGTACTGTTCCAAGAAGTCCTAAGAGAGGGCCGATTGCATAAATGAGTTCCAATACCCAGAGTCTTTTTTCGAGCGCCTTCATTTCCTGTCGTCCTGCAGTTTGCACGTCAAAAAGTTTTTCTTCTCGTGAAAGATGGTTATTTGTCAGTATCCGCTTCAATAGATTTGAAAAAGGGCCCGATATTACCTCGCATTTGGATATTGCAAAGGGGATATCTTTTGGACTATGTATTGCTTCTATGGTTTGAACGATTTCTGGTTTTAGTATCTTGTTTCTGCGTAAATTGATTGCCCTTTCGATAATTATTGCAAGGGCTAAAACAGAACAGAACAACAGAGGTATCATTACGGGGCCGCCGCCTAATATCCATTCCAAAGCACTATTTCCTCCTGTTTAGAAAAAGTAGAAATTAAACCGCACATCAATTGATGGCTCCTTGATTTTAGACGGAAAAGGGTTGAGCGGCGATGCATTTTTGATCGAGGATATAAGCCTTGAGGCAAGCTGAAAATTTCCTGCATCATCCACAATCTTTATTTCATCAACGGAACCATCGGGAAAAACTTTAAATTCTATGATAATTGGGTGATCATTTTTCGTTTCGAGTTTTATCTCAGCGCGGGTTCCATATCCAAGAAACCAGTACAAAGATATTCTGTCCCTGATATGCTTAAAATAATCAGCATATTCATGCTTTTTAACATGAAAAGAGGGTGCGCCAGGAATTGATGCATTGGATATGGTATCTTCAAAGAGAACTGGATCCTTGCTTGCTCCCTCTGTCTTGGCATTGACATTAAAAGCAACCTTTGGTTTTTTTAGTTCTGCCGGACTTTCTTGTGTGTCCAATCCTCTTTCGAGTGTGCGTTGGGGTTCAATGCTTGATAATTCTGGTGGAGGTGCAGGCGT
>JAGWZR010000379.1 GCA_018968795.1 Planctomycetota bacterium
CTTATAAATTATACAGAAATAATTCTGTAATCATTGGAAAACACAGAAAAAAATCTGTATATCACAATATTTCTTGATTTTTACAGAATCTCCTTATAAGGCAAACGCATTGTAGTTATTACATTGGTTAAGTCAAGGGGAATTTAATGGATATGAGACCTAACCCGAATGGGTCGGAAATAAATGCAAAAAGGAGAAAGAGGGCACATGGGGAAGTGGAGAGAAAAGATATGAAAACTTCTTCTCTATCATTATTTTCTCCGTGTTCTCCACCTCCTTTAAGGTTACTGTTTTCATAGAGGCTGAAGCTATAGTAAAAACTATACCTTGTTAATAAGAAAACTTAAAACCCGTTTTTAATCGAGGAGGATGACATCAACCAATTGCCCTGCACTGAGCTTCTCCGCATCTTCGCGGATGATGAGCAAACAATTGGCTCTGGTGGCGGCCAGCAGGTCTGCTGAACCATGCCATTCTAAAAGCGAAACCTGCCATGCGTTATCTTTCATGCGAAGAAACGCAGGACGATACTCACGGCGCCTCCTTTTAACGAGTACATCGGTTTCCAAAGGCGCTTTTAGAGCAGCCCGGTGGAGGGTGGTAAATCCCATCATCTTCCGGATAGCAGGATAAATGAATAATTCGAAGGTAACAAAGGACGCGACAGGATTTCCCGGTAAGGCAAAGATAAAGGTCTTGTCCTTTTTGCCAAAGATAACAGGTTTCCCAGGCCGCAGCGCCACCTTCTCAAAATAAATGTGTGTCTCTAAATCCTTCATCACGTCTCCCACGAGGTCGTATTCCCCCATTGAGACGCCTCCGGAAAGGATCAAAATATCCTTCCGCAGACCCTTGCGCATGGCGCTGGAGATTTCATCCTTCGTGTCTTTAACAATGCCAAGAATTTCTACATCTGCCTTCAAACGCCTGGCCTGCGCAGCCAAGGAATAACCATTACTATTCCTGATCTGCGCAACGGAAGGCTTTGATTCGGCATCCACTAACTCGTCGCCTGTCGAAATGATGCCTATGGTTGGCGCAGGAAATACATCAACGCGTGACTTCCCCGCCATGGCAAGGATGCCTATTTCCTGAGGCCTTAGAGGCATACCCTTGTAAAGCACGGTTTGCCCGCACTGCATATCCTCGCCTCGTTTTGAGATGTTAATACCTTTGCGAACAGCCCTAAGAACCCTTACCCGATTATTTACAAGAAGGTCTTCTGTCTCTTCAAACTTGATTACGGCGTCGGCCCCTTCAGGCACTGCAGCCCCTGTCATAATCTTGGACGCCTGCCCACGCGATACTTTTTTTTGAGGCATGTGGCCTGCCGCAATATTCTCGATGACGATCAATTCAACAGGAGCGGTAGTGGTGTCTTCAGCAATAACGGCGTATCCGTCCATTGCCGAGCGGTTAAAGGGCGGCATGTCAATGTCTGATTGCACATCCTGGGCAAGACATAGCCCCAGGGCGCTTTCAAACGGCACTGTTTTGGGTGGCAGCGGTGATGTTACATCAGTAACAATCTTTACGGCAGTATCAACCGAAATCATAGTTTGTTTATGTTAAAGGAATGACAATATTATGTCAAGTATTGTTACACAAAAAGGACACTATCTCTCTTGAAAAAAACTTGACATGCTGGAAACTAAATGGGTAGATATTACAATAAGAGATGTTTGTCATCTAACAAACTAGTAGATTGTTTCAG
>JAGWZR010000380.1 GCA_018968795.1 Planctomycetota bacterium
AGCTTTTGAGCTTGGGGATGAATGGCTGCCCGGAGCGAAGCGGAGGCCATTCATGGGTTTTTACCTGAAGCCCCAGCCTTTAGGCTGGGGAGTGGTTCACTGTTGGTGTGGATATACGAAGCTACCCTTTTTGATTTGTAGAAAAAGAATCCCGTAAATTTGTGGTTATAGTGAACGCATTAAATAAGTTGGCATGAAAACGTCATTGCGAGCAACAGCGAAGCAACCCCTATTTGAGATGCTTCGGGCTAGCGCCCTCGCAATGACAAATTTCTTTTGGCGTTTACTATAGTATAAAAACCAATAGGAGATATTGTATTCTTTGGTCAAGTAATTATTAACGTATGCGAATGATCCATAAATATTATTTTACTTGTATTTGAATTAACGCAACGTATAATATCCTACTTATGTTTTTAATTTTGCTAAAATATAACGGGGCGTAGCGCAGTTTGGCTAGCGCGCCTGCCTTGGGAGCAGGAGGTCGGAGGTTCAAATCCTCTCGCCCCGACACTAAAATACCCTCTTCTCCCCCTTCAAATATCTCTTTGGCCAATCATATTCTTGAGTCTTGACACTTTCAATGGCTTTCTCAAAGGTGGAGATTTGATTTATTAGGTATATAGCCGAACTTTAAACTAGAACCATAAGACGCGCTATCTTGATCTAGATTTTTTCACCGTTTTGGTAATTGACTTTTTAACGGCTTTCTTTGGCTTTGATAAAGATGCTGGGTGGCAGAGCAGTTCGCGTTTGGGGGCAAGCCGGCCGCAGGAATCACAAACGTACTTTAAGTTAACAAGTTTGGGCGCGCAGACATGTCTTGGGTCGCCAGTTATCGTACCACAAAATTTACAAGCAACGACCTTTTTGGCAATAACAGGATTACAAAGATGACCCTTATCAGCCGTTACTAAACCACACGTCTTACAGCTATAAAGATTAGCCATTTTTCCCCTCTCTTTCTATTTGTTTTGTTCAGTTCCGATTAGATTAATGTAACGTTGAAAATATTTTAACATCTTTTCTTTATTTTGGAAAGGTTTTTTATGCAAGAGGTGTAAAAAATGGGTTGTGTCAAAGTGAAAGATATAAACGAAAAGAAAATGAAGAGGGATAAAAAAAGGAAGTAAATCGTGCGAGGAATGTGAACCGTTACTGCCAACTGTTCACATCCTAAAATCTGAGGTTATTTATCCTTGCCATAAATATTGGGATGGCTGCTGTAGATACTTCTGTGCATGCCGCAATTGGGCGAGCTCACGAAGCCGTGCGTATAAGTTGTATTTCCAACATTATAGGAAGTAGTGTTGATGTTTATATTGCAATTACCAGTAGGAATAATACAATAACCTCTACTCTCAGTATGAAGGGAAAGAGGAAGATCGACCGCTATTTTTCTAAAGAAACAGATTCTTGCCTACTTATTATTGATTAGAGTATAATAGAAAAATTATTAGACTCTTTTAATGCAAGCGATATTAAGGAATAGGGGCTTACATGCTCAGGGTGAGATTTCATGGGAGGGGTGGTCAGGGGGCAAAGGTTGCAAGTAGAATACTCGGAACTGCCGCCTTTATTGAAGGTTACTATGCCCAGGATTTCCCATTATACGGCGCCGAGAGGAGAGGAGCGCCGATAGTGGCTTTCACACGCATATCAAAAGAGCCTATCCTGGAACGAGGTGTAATTGCGGAGCCGGATATTGTGA
>JAGWZR010000071.1 GCA_018968795.1 Planctomycetota bacterium
TGTTATCTCAACTGCGCATGGTTTAAAATTTCCCGAATTTAAGATAGATTACCATGAGAATAAACTGGAAGAAGTAATCCCGCGTTTCGCCAACCTTCCCGTGGAAGTTCCACCCCAGTATGATGCAGTAAGGGCAGCTATTTACAACAAACTTGAACAAACATCCTAGCGTTCCATATCCCATAATTTGTGAAGATTGAAGCCTACGGTTGCCCGGATTCTGTTATTTTTTTCTCTTAAAATGGCCAAGATTAAATTCCTTGACAAAAAGTAAGCTGTACTTATAATAATTTTTAGAATAAGGAATCATTTATAAATAATAAACTTTTATTGCTACAGAAAGTTTGAAAATGTCTCCGAAAAGGATTTGTTAGGCGGTATTTGGAGAAATAGAAATGAATTATTTCAAGACGACGGTATTATTAATTGCCTTAACCCTCTTGCTTGTTTGGGTTGGTAGTATGGTTGGTGGACGGCAGGGTGCGACCTATGCTTTTGCCATTGCTATGGGTATGAATTTCTTTAGCTACTGGTTCAGTGATAAGATTGTCCTGAAGATGTACGGAGCTAAAGAAGTCTCTGAACAGGATGCGCCGTCCCTGTATGAGATCGTTAGGGAATTAGTAGCGCGCGCTGGAATACCAATGCCCAGGGTATACATTATCCCCACGAATGCCATGAATGCCTTTGCAACAGGGAGAAATCCGCATCATGCCGCTGTAGCAGTTACGGAGGGAATGTTAAACTCTCTCAAGAGGGAAGAGCTTCAAGGTGTTTTAGGGCATGAACTATCCCACGTTCGGAACCGTGATATCCTTATTTCAACGATTGTGGCAACAATAGCAGGCGCTATTATGATGCTGGCTGATATGGCTCGATGGGCATCCCTTTTCGGTGGTTATGGCGGAAGGGATGGGGAGAACAATAGAGGAGGAGGTTTTGCGGTTTTATTTTTGGCGATTCTAGCTCCTATTGCCGCTCTTTTAATCCAGATGGCGATTTCCCGTTCACGGGAGTACGCTGCCGATAAAGGTGGGGCGCTATTGACTGGAAATCCGCTAGGACTAGCCGGCGCCCTTGAAAAATTACAGCAGGCGGCGATGGCGAGACCCATGGATGCAGGTCAGACTACAGCTCATCTGTTTATTGTGAACCCATTAAGCGGCCGTTCATTCGCTGCGATTTTTAGTACCCATCCGCCAATTGAAGAGCGGATCAAGAGACTCAGGGCAATGGCGTAAGGGGGGGAATATTCAAAATAGTAGCAATCCCATAAGAGGTAATTTTTGACACGAAGTCACAAAGCGTCAATCTTTTGAGAAACCAATTTAAATTTCGTACCAAAAGCTTTATTGTGATTCGTATTTCGTGGCTTGAGCTGTTACCACAAAGCGTATTTTTACAATAGGGTCATTTACTTGGGGAGGACATGAATGGTGCACTATACTTGCGATATGTGCGGCAAACCATTACAGGCAGAGGAGGACATTCGTTATGTGGTGAAAATTGAGGTCTATACCGCGTGTGACGAATGTGACGACATGGAGATGGATGATGGCATAGATGAAGAAATCTGGGATGCTGATGAGAAAAATGAAAAGGAAGATGGTATGGAAAATCATGAAGAAGAGATGTTAGAAGACGGAGAATACAAAACCTTCCGTTTTGATTTGTGCACCAAGTGCCATAAAAAATATTTAGAAGATCCTTTGTTCCTGAAATTGTGGAGTAAGACACGATTTTCGGAAAATTAATTATTTTCCCATTTCTTTAGAACAACAATCCACAGTTGCTTGCGCTTTGAAAGAAAAGACGAAGTACACTGCTATGCTAAAAACAATTTATGGGAATGACAATAACAGAGAAAATTATCGCCGCACACTCGGGGCTTCGTAAAGTACATCGTGGACAATTTGTTTACGCAAATGTGGATATCTGCTTAGGCAATGACATTACTGCGCCGATTGCCATTGAAGAGTTTGAAAAGGCAGGGATTAAGAATGTTTTTGATCCGGAAAAGATCGTCTTAGTTCCTGATCATTTTACTCCCAATAAAGACATCAAATCTGCCCAACAATCAAAGTCCCTCCGCGTCTTTGCCGAAAAACATCACTTGAAGCATTATTTTGAGATTGGCCGGATGGGGATTGAACATGCCTTACTTCCAGAAAAAGGAATTGTGGCGCCGGGCGACCTTATCATAGGCGCCGATTCTCATACCTGTACTTATGGCGCACTTGGGGCATTTTCAACGGGCGTGGGAAGTACCGACCTTGCTGCATGCTTTGCTACCGGTGAGGTATGGCTTAAGGTACCAGAATCGATTAAATTTGTTTTTCATGGCAAGGTAAAAAATTGGACTTCGGGGAAAGATTTGATCCTCTACACGATCGGAAAGATTGGGGTGGATGGCGCACTCTATAAGTCGATGGAATTTACGGGTAGCGCTATTACCAATCTGCCGATGGACGATCGTTTTGCCATCTGCAATATGGCAATTGAGGCTGGGGCAAAGAGTGGGATTATTTCTCCGGATAAAAATACCGAAGATTATATAAAAGGCAGGGTCGGGAAAAAATATGTGATGTATCAGAGCGACCCAGATTGTAGTTATACCGAAACGTACGAATTTAACGCAGAAGAGATTTCTCCCCAAGTCGCCCTGCCGAGTTTGCCAGAAAATACAAAGCCTGTGGAGGATATTTCTGGAATTAAGATTGATCAGGTGGTTATCGGTTCTTGTACCAATGGAAGGATTTCAGACTTGAGAATAGCGGCTCGAATACTCAAAGGGAAAAAAGTGCATCCTTCAATCCGGGTTATTATCATACCGGCGACCCAGGATATTTATAAGCAGGCGTTACAAGAAGGTCTCATTGAGATATTTATTGACGCTGAGGCAGTTGTTTCTACTCCAACGTGTGGTCCGTGCTTAGGGGGACATATGGGCATTTTGGCAGAAGGTGAGCGGGCATTGTCTACAACGAACCGTAATTTCGTCGGTCGCATGGGGCATCCAAAGAGTGAAATATATCTTTGCGGTCCTGCCGTTGCTGCTGCATCTGCCGTTACGGGGAAGATTACTCCGCCTGCCGAAGTGCTAAAGAATTGATACGAACTAATTATTATGTATAGAGAATGGAGAGTGTGGTAGAACTATGTCGCAAAAAAAGTATGTAGGGTTGGATATCGGTTCTGTGAGCGTTAAAGCTGTCCTCGTCAACGAACATAAGGAAATCTTGGAAAATCATTACGTTCGTTCGCATGGACAACCCATAGAAACGTTCCTTTTAGTCTTGAGAGACATATTCAACAGGACCCATATTGATGATATTGATGGTATGGCTATAACAGGGTCTGGTGGAAAATTTGCCTCTGAATTAATGAACATCGCCTTTATCAATGAGGTCGTTGCGCATAGCAAGGCTACTACAACCTTACACCCTGAGGTACGCACCGTTATTGAGATCGGAGGCGAGGATTCAAAACTTATGATCATTGAGCAGGATCCGTCAACACAGCAAACGAAAGTTTCCGATTTTTCGATGAATACCATGTGCGCCGCAGGTACGGGTTCGTTTTTGGATCAACAGGCCACAAGGCTTGGTATTGCTATAGAAAAAGAATTTGGGGAACTGGCGTTAAAATCCAAGAATCCGCCTCGCATTGCGGGCCGTTGTAGCGTATTTGCCAAGACGGATATGATTCATTTACAGCAAGAAGGCACCCCGGTACATGATATTGTAGCTGGTCTTTGTTATGCAATGGCCAGGAATTTTAAGAGTAACATTGGGAAGGGAAAGGAATTTTCCAAACCCATTGTCTTCCAGGGTGGCGTTGCGGCGAACGTGGGTATGATCAAGGCGTTTGAGGATACTTTAGAAATCAAACCGGGCGAACTGATAATCCCAAAATATTTTAATGTAATGGGCGCAATTGGGACAGTGTTTACTATGATAGACAAGGGTATAGATTCTCCCTTCCGTGGATTAAAAGAGATCGAAGAATACCTCAGAAACCGCAGTGCGAAGCTATCTAATCTTGAACCACTTCGAGCGGATAATTACAAAATTGTCGAGGAAACTCACCCAATTATTGAGAATGAAAAGGTAGAGGCATACGTTGGAGTTGACGTGGGTTCAATCAGCACCAATGTTGTTGTTATAGATAGACATAAAAATGTATTATCAAGACGCTACCTTATGACGGCAGGTAGACCGCTTGAGGCTGTAAAACAAGGTCTCTATGAAGTAGGCCTGGAGGTCGGAGACAAGGTGATCGTTTGTGGTGCGGGAACTACGGGTTCGGGGCGTTACTTAACGGGAGATTTCATTGGCGCCGATATCGCCAAAAATGAGATTACTGCGCACGCCACTGCTGCTGCAAACGTGGATAAAAATGTGGATACCATTTTTGAAATAGGCGGACAGGATTCCAAATTTATACATTTAGAAAATGGTGCAGTTGTGGATTTTGCGATGAATAAGGTCTGCGCTGCCGGCACGGGTTCGTTTTTGGAAGAACAGGCTGAAAAACTCAGTGTGAGTATCAAGGGCGAATTTAGCAAGCGGGCTCTTTCATCGTGCTGTCCCTCTCATCTTGGTGAACGATGCACCGTCTTTATGGAATCAGACCTTAACCATCATCAACAGCACGGGACAGCCAAGGATGACCTGTTGGCAGGCTTAAGTTATTCTGTGGTATTAAACTTTATCAACAGGGTTGTCGAGGATAGAAAGATTGGAGATACTATATTCTTCCAGGGTGGCGTGGCTGCCAACCGTGGTGTGAAGGCGGCATTCGAAAAGGTGACAGGGAAAAAAATCATTGTTCCTCCTCATCATGATATTATGGGCGCCATTGGCTCTGCCATTATTGCTATGGAGGAAAGGACGTGGGAAAAATCCAGGTTTAAGGGATTTGACCTCAGACACAAAAAATACGAGCTGTCTTCCTTTGTTTGCAAGGATTGTTCGAATATTTGCGAAATTAGACAGGTTAATATTGAAGGAGAAAATCCCCTTTATTATGGAAGTCGTTGTGGTAAATTTGACGATGAAAGGTCATTGAAAAAAGGGAAGCATTTGCCCAGGCTTTTCAGGGAAAGAAAGGAAGCGCTTTTTAATACGTATAAGAAAAATAAACCCGATCGGCCAATTGGAAAAAAGATTGGAATACCGCAGGTATCCACCTTCCACGACCTTTATCCATTGTGGAAGGCATTCTTCATCGAGTTGGGTTTTGAGGTGGTGACCTCCAGCGATACGAATAAAGATATTGTCTATAATGGCGTAGAGGTGATTACAGCAGAAACCTGTTTTCCCATTAAAGTGGCGCATGGACATGTTATAGATATGTTAGACAGGGATATTGATTACCTGTTCCTGCCCAGCGTTGTCAATTTAACGCACAGCAGTCCAAGACTTACCCACTCATATGCATGTCCTTACGTGCAGTGTATTCCGTATCTTGTCCGCTCCGCCGTTGATTTTAGGGAAAAGAAATTCAAGGTTTTATCTCCCGTCATTCATTTTGAATACGGGGAGGAGTATGTGAATAAGACCTTACGTCAAATTGCAAAGAGTATTGGGAGGACGGGAGAAATTGTTGAAACAGCCATCAAGTCGGCGCGGGAATCATTGCAAACTTTTAACAAGACCTTGGAAGCAAGGGGGCGAGAGGTTCTGGAAAAATTGGGGGAAAATGAAAAGGCATTTGTGTTGATTAGTCGCTCTTATAATGGATGCGATACGGGGATGAATCTGGGGCTTCCTGAGAAATTACGTGATTTGGGAGTTATGACTATACCGTTGGATTTTTTAACGCTGAATCTTGAAGAAATAGCCCATGATTATCCGAATATGTATTGGAAGACTGGACAAAGGTTTCTTGCCGCGGCAAGGGTAATCGCCAGGGACAAGAGACTTTATCCTTTATACATTACTAACTTTGGCTGCGGCCCTGATTCGTTTATAACCAAGTTCTTCACGAAGGAATTAGGAGGAAAACCCTGTTTAACAATAGAGATCGATGAGCACAGCTCAGATGTGGGGGCAATAACTCGGTGTGAGGCATTTATTGACAGTCTTAAAAATGTTAGACCCTCCACGAATGGCAGAAAGTTAAGAGAAGAAATCCCAATCAGAACATTACAAGAGAAGAAACGGACAATTTATATTCCGTATATGTGCGATCACGGCAGAATGATTGCTGCGGCTATGAAGGCTCACGGCGTGCTGGGAGAGGCGTTACCTATGGCGAATAAGGAGTCTATTGATGTTGGCCGAAAATTTACCTCGGGAAAAGAATGCTATCCGGCGATTCTTACTACGGGAGATATTGTAAAAAAGGCATTAAGCCCTGATTTTGATCCAGAGGCTAGCGCCTTTCTTATGGCTACGGCGTCTGGCCCTTGCCGATTTGGTCAATATAATAAATTTCACCGCATGGTATTGGATGAACTTGGATTTACCAATGTGCCCATATACACTATGGATCAGGAGGAAAATTACGGGGAAGATACCGAAAGTCTGGGTACTCACTTCCGTAAGATGGCGTGGAATGGTATTATGTGTATTGACCTTTTGCAAAAATTGCAAAGAGAAACGAGGCCTTACGAATTACATAAGGGCGAAACAGACGCCCTCTACGAAAAATACGTGAGAAAAGCGGAGGTGGCGCTTGAAAGACGTCAGAGTCTGGTTGAATCTGCTCGTGAAGCGAGCGATGCCTTTGCAAGGGTGAAGGTGGATCGAAGTAAGCCGAGGCCGTTGATTGGCGTTATTGGGGAAACCTATGTCCGATGCAATGAGTTTGCGAACAACTTTCTTGCAAGGCACATTGAACGACTCGGCGGAGAGGCATTTATTCCTCCATTTGCAGAATGGATCAATTACATTGCACACTGCCGCAGAGAGTCTTGCCTGTTCGAAAAGGATTATAAAGGCTTTTTGGGTGAATTTATTTCTGATATTGTCCAGCGATATGACGCCCATAAGCTTATGAAAGTATTTAAAGGTAGGATTAGACATTTCTTGAAAGATGCCTCTATTAAGGAACTCATCAGGAAGGGGAAACCGTATATTGACGATTCCTACAAGGGCGATCCCGTGCTCAGTATGGGGAAAGCGGTTGAGTATGTAACAGAAGGGTTTGACGGAATTGTCAACGTGATTCCGTTTCACTGTATGCCTGGAACAGTTGTAAATGGTGTGCTTGAAAGGTTTCAGAAGGAGTATAATGGCATGCCCTGTTTAAAATTGTCCTTCGATGGTCAGGAGCGGACGAACGAGGAAACACGGTTGGAGGCGTTTATGCATCAGGCATATCAAAGGATGGAAGGCAGATTGCATTCTAAAAAGCATGGTAAGGTAAGTCGTAGACAGACCGATTCAGTGAGCAGTAGGCAGTTGGCGGCAGGCAGGAAATGATAAATCTACATTTCAAGAAGGGGCGCGTTGTGTGTGCCCTTATAGGCTTGTACAAACTTGTTTGTCCGTGTTTTTATAGTTCATAAAACGAGGCCATAATGAAAGGCAAATGCTGGAAGTTTGGAGATAATGTTAATACTGATGAGATTATCCCGGCAAGGTATCTGAATACCACTGATACAAAAGAATTGGCGTCTCATTGTATGGAAGATGCCGATCCGAATTTTACAAAAAAGGCAGAAGCCGGCGATGCTATTGTGGCGGGGGATAATTTTGGGTGCGGCTCTTCCCGTGAGCATGCGCCGATTGCCATTAAGGCTGCAGGAATTTCGTGTGTCATTGCAAAGTCCTTTGCCCGTATCTTCTTTAGGAATGCCATCAATATTGGTTTGCCTATTTTTGAGTGTTCTGAGGCAGCGAAACAAATTCGGGAAGGCGATGAGATTGAGGTTGACCTCACGAATGGAGAAATTCTGGATCGTACTTCAGGAAAGAGATTCAAGTTTGAACCGTTTCCACGTGAGATGCAGGAAATTATTCAGTGTGGGGGATTGATGAATTTTGTAAAAAAGAAGATGAACCAGCCTGAAAATAAACTGTAGCGTAGGGGGGTTATTCCCCACCCGATGCTGACCATAAAGGTTGGCGCTACGTTTTCCTTTCCCTCTTTCTACCGATGTGAGCGGCATTTTTTCATAACACTTTGTAAAAAGCTATGCAGACCTTAGAGATCAAAAAAGATATTCATTGGGTTGGGGTATTAAATGCCACACTAAGGGCATTTGATGTCGTGTTTGAAACACGATTTGGAAGCACGTATAATTCTTACCTCATCCAGGCCGATAAACCCACGCTCATCGACTGTGTTCATGAGAAGTTTACTCAAGAATATATTGACAAACTCAGATCGCTCATCAATCTCAAGGATATTTACTACATCGTAATAAATCACACGGAAATGGATCATACAGGGGCGTTGAGCCGTTTACTGAAAGAAACTCCGAATGCCCAAATCTTATCAACGAAGACGGCAGCCTTTTTCCTGAAAAGTATTATTCACATGGACTTTAAAGGGAAGATAGTTGAAGATGGGGAGTATGTCAATCTGGGCAATAAACAGTTAAAGTTCATTCATGCGCCATACTGGCATTGGCCGGATACCATGTTTACTTATTTAGAAGAAGACCATATGCTTTTTCCTTGCGATGGATTTGCAACTCATTTCTGTGATGAACGAATGTTTGATGATCGAGTAGATGATTTTAGCAAAGATTTTCAGCATTACTATGAACATATTATGGGACCGTATAG
>JAGWZR010000381.1 GCA_018968795.1 Planctomycetota bacterium
ATGTAGCCTTCTTTTTCAGTTTGGTATGCTCTTTCTCCAATGTAGATTGTTTCGTTTTCACCTGTGCCAATGTCTTGTTCAGCTTATCCTTTTCAGATGAAAGCACATTGACCCGTCCTTCAAGATTTTGGTTCATCGCCTCGAGATTGTCTGATTTTTGTTCCAATTCATCAAACGTTTGTTGAAGACCACTCTTAAATTGGTGAAATGCACTCCGCTGAAACCTCTCTAACTGCTTAGCATATTTATATGAATTTTCCACGCCAAAGATTATTTTTGAATCTACGGCTAATACCAATGATATAAAAGGAATTACTAGGGCAACATAAAATAATTTTTTCGCCGTCATTACTTTTCCTCCTATTGGGTAATGTGGAAAACAAAAATTTTGTTCAGTTATAATCTGGAATCATATATTACACAGACGAATAGAATTTGCAAGTAATTTCAACCATTTTTACAAAATTTTCCTGATACACAAAATATTTATAACTCTTCGGCGAAGCAAAATCAGATAATTCCATTTTTTAAAGATGTAAATTCGGCCGTCAACCCATCATTCAGTGTTGAAAATAACAACACAATAATTTGACATGCAACGTTACCAAAACTATCAGCGGCGCCTCGTAACTCCCACCTGTTTGCAATACCTATTAACTGGACAAACGCTGCATTTGGGGGAAATTGGAACACAGATGTTTTGACCATAAGTAACAAGAAGATCGTTGATGGTAAGCCAATATTTTGTTGGAAGGTTTTCGCGGAGAGCAAACTCGGTCTCATGAGGATTCCTCGTTTTAACATATCCCCAGCGGTTTGTAATCCGATGAACGTGGGTATCTACGCAGATACCCGGCTTTTTATATCCCAAGGTTACTACCAAATTCGCCGTCTTTCTTCCTACACCGTTCAGCTTCAATAACTCATCAATTTCGTCTGGCACCTCGCCATTGTATGTTTCAATTAACGTCTTGCAAATCTCTTTGATATTTCTTGCCTTTATCCGATAGAACCCTACAGGATAGATGAGTTTCTCTAACTTTGGAGCAGGAATCTTCATCATATCTTCAGGATTATCCGCCACCCCAAAGAGTCGATTGGAAGCCTCTGCGGTAGTCTGGTCTTTAGTCCTAAGACTCAAGATACAAGAAATCAAGACGTGAAATGGGGTTCGTTTCCTAGAAATGATTGTAACGATAGGTTCGCCAAACTTTTTGTTTTCCTGCTTAATAATAGCCAGAACAGTATCAATATCAAACAACCGAAAAACCTCAGCACAATAAAAAAAACGGCAACATACAAATTTATTTATTTTGCATGCTGCCGTTCATCCACTCTTAATAACTATAAAACCAAATTCCCCATTGCTATCGGAAACACTTAATCCACGTTCAGCAGTAATTATTTCCTCTTTTCAGCAAAAATCTTATCGTACACAACCGCTGCTGCAATACCCCCAAGGATAGGGCCAATCCACCAGACATAATGGTGTGTGAACTGTCCCGAGGCAATAGCTGGACCAAATGCACGAACCGGGTTCATCGCGCCTCCGCTAATGGTACCGCCGATCATGGACCCAAAAAGCACTACCAATCCAATGGCAATTCCCGCAAATCCGGCAGAAGCCCTTCTATCTACAAGCGTCCCGTAAATTGTAAATACTAAAAGGAAAGTAATAATAAATTCCATCAATA
>JAGWZR010000072.1 GCA_018968795.1 Planctomycetota bacterium
ATGAGAATGGAGCACCGCGTTCGACGAGAGCGCTGCGAGTTGTTCCAAAGAAAGAGTACGGTTGGATTGAATGGGTTTATGCACGGACCTCGTGTAATCAGAACGAAGCAAGCGAATTCTTTGAACGCGCGGGCGCGTTACTTTGCCTCCTGTATCTCCTCCAGGGTACTGACTTACACTTAGAGAATATTATAACTCAGGACGCGGTGCCAGTCCTTATTGATTTCGAGGCGCTTCTTGAGCCATCACTCCCCCCTGCCGCTACAAATCCTCCAGGTCCTGAAGAGGCCATGCGGACTGCCGACTTGCGACTGCGATCGTCGGTCTTGAGCACGGGATACCTTCCGTACTGGACTGCCGGCCCTGCGGGGCGCGCAATAGGTATCGGTGGCCTTAATCCACTTGATGCGGAGATAATACCAGCGCGTTCGTTTTCAGCGATCAACTCGGATGCGATGACGTTGTTTGTCGCGTCTACGCCAGTGGCGTCGACTCATCATCTGCCAATTGTGAATGGCATACAAGCTAGCGTGGGCGATTATTTGGAGCCATTCGTCGCTGGGTTCAGAGCAATGTACCGTTTTATCGAACGCAGCAAACGCGCAATTACGGAGATCGAAGGGGCTCTCTCAGGGTTCCGATCAAAGCGCGTCAGGGTTATTCTTCAAATCACGCAGTTATACGGTCTGATTTTGCGGCGATCGCAGGAACTCACGCGCCTGTCTAGCGGTTTTGACTGGAGCGTGCAATTCGATCTTCTCGCGAGGTTGGCAAATTGGGAGAATTCAGACGGGACAGTCGTGCTCGTCCAGCGCGCCGAGCGGAAGGCGCTAGCTTCTATGGATATTCCGTACTTTTGCGCGCAAACAACCGACACCAATCTGAGGCTTGGTGACGAGATTCTAGTCCCCAACTACTTTCCTCGATCCAGTTACAACGACGTCGTTGAACGAATCGAACTTATGGATAACTTGGACATGGAGTTCCAGATTGCCCTCATAGTGGACGCATGTAGCCACCTCCGCACTAGGAATGTCCAACCAGTGTTTATCTAATGGGAAAGCACTACCTCGAGTAGTCGTGCCATGTTTTCCAGTCTTGATCCACAAACGGCATTGCGGTGGGCAGGCGATGTCGGGGAGCATCTGCGGCAGGAGGCTATTCGGAACAGTGGTGGAGCTGCGTGGATAGGTGCGGTTCCTCTTCGAGACATTGAGCGTGCTCACCTGTCGGTCATTGGCTACGATCTCTACTCTGGTTCAGCTGGTGTAGCCGTGTTTCTCGCTGCCCTCGCGGCACTTACGAGTGACGGAGCAATCGAGGCACTGGCACGTGAGGCGCTTGCGCCTATTCGACGTGAAGTTTCAAATCCGTCTCATGCCAAAGTCTTGGCCAGAACTATCGGAATTGGAGGTGCTGTCGGTGTCGGCTCTTTGGTCTACGCCTTGCTCCTCGTCGGGCGTTTTCTCAAAGATAATTCGATGCTCGACGACGCTCAGCGGGCGGCGGGGCTAATCGGTGACCGAGAGATCACTGAGGACCGCTTTAATGACGTTATCGGGGGTTCAGCGGGTGCAATCCTTGCGCTATTGTCCCTCTATGATAGAACCTGCGATTCGTCCTTACTGCGAACAGCTATCCGTTGCGGGGAGCACCTTATGAAGTCGATGAACTTCCACCCAATTCTCAGCCGCCGAGCAGATTCTTTTTCAGCACGCCCGCTTACCGGAATCGCTCATGGTGCCGCCGGCAAGGCTCTTTCACTACATCGCCTTTTCAAAGTAACTAACGATGAAACGATTCAAGTCCGCTGCATTAGAGGCTGTCAAATATGAGCGTAGCGTGTTTTCCGAAGAGCAGGGTCGGTGGCCGGACTTTCGCTCCGGACGCAATCTGTACTCTGCCTGTCAATGGTGTCACGGTGCTACGGGGATCGGCTTTGCCCGTATTGGGATGCGTGATACCGATGATCATTCGGTCATCTCGGGCGAGATTGAAATCGCTATCGCTCGCACCCTGGAAGTTCCGATGGAGCGACTTGATCATCTTTGCTGCGGGAACTTCGGACGCCTGGACTTTCTCTTTAGCGCGGGCTGCTTTCTCGGCGACGAATCGCTTGTCGGCGTATCGCTTCGTCGAGCAAGCGAAATACTACACCATGTAGAGGCCGGGCGAGGGTTTGTTTGGCGGCTAGGTAGTGACCGCTACAATCCTGGCCTATTTACTGGGATCGCCGGGGTAGGCTACCAATTATTACGCCTAACTCATCCAAACGATTTACCCTCTGTTCTCCTTTGGGAGACTAACAGTACTTACTGATGATGTTGGGGTTCAGCAGCCTGTAACCATGTGGATTTGAGACCCCACCAGAGCATTACAGATACATCGATGTTGCTTGTGTTTTGCACTAGCTCTTATTTTTCGAGGTTACACTTTCATATAAATGGAGAGGAGAGTAGCTATGTTATTCGAGATGCAACATGTCGCAGTCGAACGCGTGATCGCGCGCGCCTGGGCCAACCCAGATTTCTGGGCGCACCTAAGAAGCGCACCAAGAGCAACGCTTGAGGAAGCCGGGATGGCTTTACCTGCCAAAATTGAGGTCGAGCTCGTTGAAGACACTGAGACTGCGGGCCTAGCATTACCGGCAGATATTGAGATGGGGTTCATTCAGGATATGTCAAACAGGGTACTCCTAATGATTCCGCAGCCCCCATCTTGGGCTTCCCTGAGCGAAGAGGAGGTCCTCGATAATGTGTTCTCGGTTGGGATTTTCGCCGGGGCATCCCGGTGGACGATCAGCGGGTGCACGGAATGCTGCAAGACCAAGCACACTTCAAATTACTGTTGCACGTAGAGTTTGCTGGCTTTCTTGCGGGTCACCGAGACCTCAGTGTTTTTTTTTCTGTGTTTTCTGTGTGCTCTGTGGCTAAAAAGCCTTTTTCCCAAAAACGGACTCGAAGCGTTTGTTGAATGATTCATGGGTAAAATGAAAATTTTGAGGGCCGTATACTTCCACACAATAGGCGGCGCAAACGGCTCCTATTTTTGCTGCGTGGACGATGTCATTCCTTGATGTTGCGAGTCCCTTGATTAATCCTGCCCTGTAAGCATCGCCGGCGCCGGTGGGGTCGCTTACCTGATTTACCGTTGCAACAGGTATCTCAAAAGTTTTGGTCTTTTTGTTTTCCTTTCGCATGACCACTGAGCCAAATTCCCCTTTTGTTATGATCAGTGTCTCCGTTTTCTCAAGGATATCGTCAATAGTCATGGAGGTTTTTTCCTGGGTCAACTGCAGCTCATAGTCATTGCAGATGAATATTTTTGACCCGTGTATCAACTCGCTTAAAAGCTCTTTAGTCCAGGCTGGAAGGGATTGACCCGGATCGAAAATATAATCGATCCCTTTCTTTTTGTAAATATTAGAAAAGTTGACCATATCACCTAAATTTCCTGGTGCAACGATAGCAAGGGTCTTTTCGCGTGCTACGGAATCGAAGTCATAGTTTGAGTTGAATTTCATTGCGCCTGGATTAAACGCCGTTATCTGATTATCCGACTGGTCGGTTGTTATATATGCGCCTGCCGTTAGTTCTTCGTCTATAACCTTGATGTGTTTTGTGGAAATGTTATTCTTCGCCAACCAATTTCTATACGGTTCGAAGTCGCGTCCTGCCGTGGCTAGTATGGTCGGACTTTCGCCGAGCAGGGAAAGGGCATAGGCTATGTTGCCGGCTGTGCCCCCAAAATTCTCCGTCAAACCGTTTATCATAAAACACACATTCAGCATGTGTATCTTATCGGGAAGTATGTGGTCAGAGAATTTGCCCGGAAAGTCCATAATCCTGTCGTAAGCCAGTGAGCCAGAAACAAGAATATTCATTTTGCCTCCTTATAAAAAATCTTTATTGATGTTTTATCTTCATATTTGAATCGAATTATAAATAGCAACAAAAGAAACCACAGATTTTGCAAATTATTCGAACCTTTTGTCTGTGTAATCAGTGGAATCTGTGGTTCCAAACATTTTTATCCTAACGACCTGGCGCATCGGAAGCCGATGGTGTCATTTTTGTAAGTTGGTTCGTCATAATCCCGATTTGTACAGCGGACATGTACGATGCCAGACCCATTCCACGAACCACCCCGCAGTACCTTACAGCCGCTCAGCGCCTTGCTTGTTGGAGATGGTTTTAGTTCATAGATGGAGATGCCTACTTCCTCAGGTCTTCCAAAGTAAGGATTTTCCTCAGCAATATCAGGTCCTTGCGGGTCTTTATTGGGGGCATGGCAATAATATTGGCTATCGTACCAATCAGCCGTCCATTCCCACACATTTCCAGCCATGTCGAAACATCCATAGACGCTCTGACCTTGTGGGTATTTCGTAACGGGGGTCGGCTTCTCAATCTTGACCTCGGCGCAGTTTAATCTTGTTTTATCAAATTCATTGCCCCACGGATATATCCTGCCATCGGTACCGCGGGCGGCCTTTTCCCACTCAGCTTCAGTAGGGAGCCTTTTTCCAGCCCATTTCGCGAATGCCTCTGCCTCGTACCACGAAATGTTTACCACGGGGCAATCTTGTTCACCATGTAAAACGCCATCCATCTCATTACTTTCCATCGGGTTTGACTGTAATATGTACCGCCATCCTGCATCCGACCAGAATGTCTTCTGAGTATAGCCTCTAGCCTCAATGAATTTTTTATATTGAGCGTTAGTGACGGGATATTTATCAATGAGATATGTACTCAGGAAGACTTTTCGTTGAGGGATTTCGTTGTTCAGGCGGTCAGCCTCAATGTTGCGATCGATGTCCAGTAATTTGTCAATGTCTTCTTTCGTACTTCCCATGAGAAAAAGACCTTCGGGGATGAGTACCATGTCTTCAGGGATATTTTGGCTTCCTTCATTTATTTTGATCATATGACTGAAAGTTTATCATAGAATGATTGGATGTGCCATGAAGAACATCGTGGTAGAAAGTAATTTTAATGTTTCTCACAAAATCGAACTTATATGTTGACGGCTAGAGCAAAGATACGAATAAAGGTAAACGAGAAGCATTTATTTAATTTGTGAACAATGGTCAGGAGTGCTTTTTTTGAGATTCGATAACAAAAAATCAACGATAGTAGAGGCTTTGTCATCGATGGAGAAAAAGGGTATACCTATTTCGGGGTTTTTGTCTCCAACGACGGCCGTCAAGTTTTTATCTTCTTTACATATTAATTCAGCGCTGACCTCTTTTCGAAATACCTCAATCTTGGGGAGGTTTTCTGTCTTATAGCCCTCGACAACAATAATGTTCATATCTTGCAAGCCATTTACAATCTCTGACAGCGGGAGTTCGTTTGGCGTCTGGCGTATGATGCCCAACATCTTTTGCGAAACAACAACTACGGCGTCAGCCCCAGCCTGTGTATGCAGCCAGCTATCCTTGCCTTCTGTATCTAGCTCAAAGTTATGGTGGCTATGTTTAATTGTGGCGACTTTAAAACCCCTTAATTTCAATTCTTTAACAAGTTTTACGATGAGGGTTGTCTTACCGCTGTTCGATCTACCCACAATGGATATTATCGGCACTCTGGATTTCATGTGGTATAAGTTATAAAAAATAGATTTCAAAAACAAATTAATTCTGCGCTTTTGGATAGAGGAACTCAGGGGATTTAACCTTGACAACCTATTTTGGTTGAAGTACACTTTATTACAAAATCTTTTTTGTTAGTATTTATTGGTTTTTTTGGCGACAACTCCTCGTTATGAATAAGGTGGAAAAAATAGTTGATAGACGGCAACTTTTTAAAGATTTGTTTGTCTTTGTGGGGAATAAAGCTGCACATTATGCCAGTAAAAAAATTGATCGTGTGATGCCCAAGGTAGACTATTTGCGCCCGCCAGGGGCTGTTGAAGAGGAAGAATTTCTTTCTTTATGCAGCCGCTGCGACGAGTGCATCAAGGCGTGTCCTGCAAAGGCAATCAAGCGGTCTAATGGGCTGATGGACGTGGCTGTGGGTACGCCTATTATTATACCGAAGGAAAGTCCGTGTGTTTTGTGCAACGGCTTGTTGTGCATTGCGTCTTGTAAAGAGGGAGCGTTAAAACCTGTTGAAGGTGTAGCTCATGTGAGGATGGGCGTTGCCAGGATTAATCAGTCACGATGTCTGGCGTGGGGTGGACAGGATTGTCAGCTTTGTTTTATAAAGTGCCCTTTACAAGGGGATGCGATATATCAAGAGGACGGCAAGCCCGTGATTAATGCTGAGAATTGTGTGGGTTGTGGAATTTGTGAATACATGTGCAATACCATAAATAACACGTGTGCAATTAAGGTTGCAGCGAAGGAATAATTTTGGTTTTAAGGATACGACGTAAAGGCGTGGGTTGTAAAGGGGGATGTGATGTCAGACTGTAAGGTTCCGTTTACCTGTGAGCTCTGCGAGAAACAGTTGTCTTGTCAGATGGATCAGATAGAGCATAACAAATGGGCAATTGCTCAACGCATGAAAGAGATTGGTTATAAAATTGTTGTGATGAGCAATAAAGGGGGTGTAGGCAAAAGTACGGTGACAACAAATCTTGGTGTTGCGCTAGCCCGAAAGGGTTATAAGGTTGGAATAGCCGATGCAGATATTCACGGTCCCAACATTCCGATGATGTTAGGGGTTGAGGGGAAAAGGCTCAAGGGGAGCAGTGGAGGTGTGATGCCTCTGGAAGTATTACCGAATTTAAAAGTGGCGTCTCTTTCCTTTTTGATAGAAGATCCATCGATGCCAGTTATTTGGAGGGATTCTGCCAAGTGGGATTTCCTGTGCGAGCTGATGGGGAGCGTGTGCTGGGGGAGTTTGGACTATCTTTTGGTAGATTTGCCACCGGGAACTGGGAATGAAGCCATTTCAATTATTGAACTTATTGGGAAGGTGGATGGCTCTGTGATTGTTACAACTCCCCAGGATGTGGTTTTATTGGATGTGAAGAAGGCCATTTTTTTCTCTCGGGATAGTAATGTGCCTATTATTGGAATTGTTGAAAATATGAGCGGTTTGCAATGTCCACACTGTAACAACTATATCGCCGTTTTTAAAGCAGGTGGAGGAAAGAAAATTTGTACGGAGCTGGGAGTGGAGTTTCTTGGTAAAATACCTTTGGATCCTGTGATTACGGAAAAGTGTGATAATGGCGAGGCGTTTGTAGCAGCCTCTCCCAATTCAGATGCGGCAAGGGCTTTTGATGAGATAGTCAAAAAGTGTGAGGTGTTTGTCAGGACGAATAAAAAAGAAGAGGCTGATAAAGTTACCGTATTTAAAGAAGTTCCCTTTTTAGGCAGGGTGCCGGTAGATCCAAATTTTGTTGAAAAAGATCATATACCACATTGATCAGATAAGATGAATTTATAGCGTAATAGGTGTGCCATGGTTTAATCTGTTTGAAAATAGAAGTATAAAAGTCAAATTCTGAATCCTTCCTTCTTTACGTTTCAATGTATCCTCCCAAGAAAGTTTTATATGCTATGGCTATATATAGTGGGCTATTCATCCAAATGTAGCAATTAAGGTAACGGTATGTTCCGTTCGATTAAGAACAAATTAATTTTTCTATTTTTGATAGCTGTCCTAACGCCGTTATTGGTAATGCGACTCATTGCATATCCTACCGCGCAAAAAGCTATTCAGGAAACGACAATTAAAAATTTACAATTAGTTGGTTCTAAAAAGGTATCCCAGGTGAATGATTGGGTAAATAGGCTAAAAAACAATGCAGAGATTATTGCTAGTAATCCGTTTGTAGCAACAGCAACTACTTTGGAAAAGACAGATATGAAAACCATTTCTCAGGTAATTTCTCATATCCCTTGCGAGTCTGGATTTTGCAAATTTATGATCAGTAACTTGTCTGGAGACATCAAAGTAGCTACGGACGATAAGTTGATAGGCTTGAACATATCTGATATTGAAGGTTTCGGTCATGTTGTCCAGGGTAAGACGTATATTTCTGATATCATGTCCTCTGTTTTTTATGAGTCAGACGAATTTGGGAATAGGGCTGATGGATTACCTTCCCTGAATGTCTTTGCGCCGATAAGGAATGAAGATGGACATGTAGCGGGGGTAATGATGTTTCAAGCTGGCCTGTCAGATCTTAATAAGGAAATGCAAGAAATACAGTATGATTCCTATATTATCAATCAACATGGATTGATGATTACTGAATCTAGGTTTGTTAATCAATTAAAAAATACTGGATTAATCAAAGAGAGAACAGCCTTGGGATTAGCGGTTGTTGAGCCAAAAACCAAGCAATTCACAAAGAGTGTGATTTCTTGTTTGAACGGTGGTAACGGGTTTGATGTAAATGGTTACATTAACTACGCAGGGGAAAAAGTGTTGGGTGTATGGTTTTGGATGCCAGAGTTTAAATGGGGTGTTATTACAGAGATTAGCGCCAGCGAAGTATCTCTGGCAGTGAACAATTTAAAGAATCCTATTTCAAAAATTCTCTTTTATTTAACCATTGCCGGAGTAGTGTTGGCATTTGCTGGGATTGCGTTTGCCTTTGTGATTGGCCAGAAGATTGCCAATCCTATCATGAAGTTGACAACGGCAACGCGAAAGATGTCTGCGGGGGATTTATCACAGCGTGTTATAGTAAAAACCCAAGACGAAATGCGGGAATTGGGAGATGCATTTAATGTAATGGC
>JAGWZR010000073.1 GCA_018968795.1 Planctomycetota bacterium
GACGCAGAGGCATCCATCTTGTATGGAAGACACGATCGACATCTGCGCCTTGTCAGGGATGCTTTTCGAGTCCACTTGGTTGCTCGTCACGGGTTGCTTAAGCTTGAGGGGAAAAAGGAACAGGTAGATGCAAGTAAGGAAGTTTTGCTCAGGTTGCTAGAAATTGTCCGTGCTACCGGAAGATTGGATTTAGAAGATGTGGAGCAAACCATCATCGATGCCAAGAGTGAGGTGGTGGAGGAATCTGTGCAAACCATAGATGTCTTCCAGAAGGGCATATTTATAAGGCCAAAGACAGAGGGACAAGTGAAGTATATAGAAGCTATTAAAAAAAATGATCTGGTTTTTTGTATCGGTCCTGCGGGAACGGGGAAAACATATTTAGCTGTGGCTATGGCGCTTTCTTTTCTTAAGAGGGAACGTCTTAGGCGGATTGTGCTCGCCAGACCTGCTGTTGAAGCGGGTGAGAAGCTCGGATATTTGCCGGGTGATATCAAGGCAAAGGTGAATCCCTATCTACGTCCACTGTACGATGCAATAGCGGATATGATGGATGTTGGTCATATAAAAAAATATCTGGAGAGTGATCTTATAGAAATTCTACCCCTTGCTTATATGCGTGGGAGAACGTTAAATGACGCCTTTATTATATTAGACGAGGCGCAGAACTGTACCATAAAACAAATGAAGACTTTTTTAACAAGGCTTGGCACCAAGGCAAAGGTGGTTGTAACAGGGGATATTACACAGGTTGATTTATCTGCTGGCGAGATGTCTGGCTTAATTGACGCTCAGGAAAGATTAATGAATATTAATAATATTTCTTTTGCGTACCTAACCAAGGCAGACATTATCCGCCACAGGCTTGTTCAAGATATTGTCGATGCGTATGAGCTATAACAATACTGATGTTGTGATGAAAAATGAAATTAGAGATTATAGATCTGCAAAAATTCCAGCCTATAGATAAAAATAAGATAAAAAAAATTATAAAGGGTATACTGAAGGTTGAGAAAAAAGATGCAGAACTCAGCATTGTTTTTATTGACAACAAAACAATAAAACAGATTAATAGAGCATTTCTGGGACATAATTATGCTACTGATGTGCTTAGTTTTACTTACGATGAGCCTTCTTTTAAAAACAACGTTAAAGGTGAAATCGTTGTCTCAGTTGAAATGGCTAGTAAACTATCACGGAGGTATGGGTATGAGGTTGAGGGAGAAATTGTTCTTTATCTAGTTCATGGATTATTACATTTACTCGGATATGATGATAAACGAAAAAAAGACGCAAAAAAGATGCATCAAAGAGCAGGGGAACTGCTGTCGAGTCTTGGTTATCGAGATGTTTATATACCTAATTAATCAATTATTTGCTTAGATATATGCCTGTTTTCAAAACAGAGGCAATTGTACTGAGAAGGAGAGATTATAGCAATTCTAGTCAAATAATTACTTTCTACACCCGTGACTATGGAAAGATTCATACCCTTGCCAAGGGATTCAAGCGTCACGTATCTAGAAAATGCAGTTCTAAAGCGGTCGATCTCTTGGCTTATTATCAAATTCTCTTTATTAAAAGAGAACATACATATCTCCACACCCTTACGGAAGCGATTTTACAAAGCAATTACCCGCTTCTTCGAAATAATTTAGATAAGTACTATAAGGCTTCATATATAGCGGAGCTTGTAAATGAATTTACCCAGGAAAATGATCCCAGCGAACAACTTTTTGATGTCTTTTCGAATACTTTAACTGGAATATCAATAGATGAAGATGCTACAATACGGATGTTGGTTTTTGAGATTAAGCTGTTGAAGATTCTAGGTTATTTGCCTGAATGGAGGCGTTGTGTAAATTGCAAAAACAGTATTCAACACCTGTCAGAAGTGCTCTTTAGTGCGAAAGAAGGTGGTGTATTGTGCAGAAGGTGTCAATCGAGATTTAAGAATGGACTTATTGTTTCTACTGGCGCTATGCTTATTGCCGATCGATTAGCAGATATTCAAAAATTAGAGCGTGTCAGAATACAGTTACCTATTTGTGTTGAAATCGAAAAGGCACTGAGATATTATATCACTTCAATACTCAATAAGGAGCTGATTTCTTGGAAATACCTGAATACTGTGGCACAGTAAGAGAGAAAAATCAGAGCTAAGCCATCCTATTTTGGATAGCACCCTAAATCATAAAATAATTATTTAGACAAATTGCATAACTTTTTCTAATCTTAAATTTATAAGTACAGTAAGTATGATGAAATTAAAAGTAACCCTTCCTTTGTTAATTATTGTAATGTGTGTGGTTGTAAAATCCTCGCATGGGAAATGGGTGTGGAATAGGGAGACGGGTTGGATGGAATCACCTACCGCAGCAATTGCTACGGTAGAACAACGATATAAGTATGCCCTTTCTCTCCTGGTAGAGCAAAAATACGTAAATGCGATAAAGGAATTCGAATCAATTATTGACAGTAATCCTGGTTCAGAATTTGCTGAACTTTCTCAAATTAATATTGGATGGGCTTATTTCCTTAACGGTGATTACAAAAAAGCATTGAAGGCTTACGAAAAAGCTTTAGAAAAATTTTCGGGTACTAAGAGGACAAATGAAATATTAGAAAGAGAGTATCAGGTGGGTATTGCACAAATGGATATTGATGAAGAAGCAGCCATAAAGGTCTTTGAAAAGATTATAGAAAAGCAGCATTTGGGTCCCCTCGCCCCCGATGCTCAGGTAAAAATAGCGGATTCTTATTTTAAACTCGAGCAATATGAAGAGGCTCTTGATGCTTATGAAAAATTTTTGGAGAATTACCCGAAAAATGAGTGGGTTCCTTACGTTCAATATCGGATACCGCTTTCGAAATTGTACCACGAGAAACAACAGGAACGCAACTATGCCCTCTTGGTTTCTGCGAGAGAGGGGTTCGAGGAATATTTAGTATCAAACCCGCATGGCGTATATGCAGAAGATGCAAAGAGAAAGATTGAAGAGATAAGAATTATTGAGGCGGAAAGAGAATTTAATATCGGCGAGTTTTATCTCAGGCGCAAGAAACCTTCTGCGGCTGCCATGTATTTTGAGTACGTTAAGATAGATTTTCCTGGTACAATCTGGGCAGAGAGGGCTAATGAAAAAATAGAATTCCTGAGAATGATTGAAGCTATAAAATAAGAACTGGGAAAAATAAACTATGTTGAGGTCTTTCTTTAAAAACCAATTATTAGATTATGTTCCGAACCATAAAAATAAGACATCCATTGCGTGCCTTGTTTTTTCACTACTTTTTATTATTTCTATTGGGGGTTGTGGTTATAGTTCAAAGTCGCTACTCCGCTCTAATGTTAGAAGCATTTATATCCCGATTTTTGATAATGACACCTTTTATAGAGGATTTGAATTTGACCTTACTGAGGCCATACGGGATCAAATATTGCTGAGGACGCGCCTTGACATTGTGGATAAAGATGAAGCTGATTCCGTGTTGTTTGGGAAGATCAGCGCTGTTAATGAAAATATGTTAATTGGGGATACGAGAGATAACATTGTCGAAAGTCGAATTACAATTAGTGCAGAAGTTCGATGGATAGACAAAAGAACTGGAAGGACCATTATCGAACGAAAAAATATTAAAATGCCGGCTGAATTTATCGTTCGTAGAAACGAAACGCTTAGTTCTTCTAGTAAAACAGCGTTTGTAAAACTTGCTCAAAGGATCGTAGATGTGATGGAAGAGGAATGGTAATAATGCGAGATGAGATTGTTGTAAACAATCCGAGAGTGGTTGGGTATAGTTATTTAGAGGGAGTAAAATGTGAGATAAAAAATAACAGTGATATTAAAAATAAAAAACAGCTATTATCACAAAGCGAATTTTATGTGTTAAAATTTGATAAACTATCTTCTCAAGCCTGCAAATTGGTAAAAAAAAACGCTTCGTTATTATATTACAAAAACCTCCTTCCCTTTTTTGACTATTCAAGTAAATTATTATACACCACCCGAGGGCAGATTGAACGGATCGCTGCTTGCGATGATACCTATCAGTTTAATAAATTAATTTTGGATAGTGTCGAAGATACTATTTGTAATTTTAAAAAAGAGTATTTTGACGTAACCTATCCATATGGTAAATTGCATCTTGGCGGTAAAACACGCATCATGGGAATCCTGAATGTCACTCCAGATTCGTTTTACGACGGTAAGCGATTTAATACTGTGGAAAGTGCCATTGCTCATGCGCATAAAATGGTGGAAGAAGGGGCTGATATTATTGATATTGGTGGTGAATCTACAAGACCTGGCGCATATCCCTTATCTGAAGCAGAAGAGATTAAAAGGGTAATTCCTATAATAAAGATATTATCGAAACAAATACGGAAACCTATTTCCATTGATACCTATAAAGCAAAAGTTGCAGAAAAGGCGATTAATGCCGGGGTATCAATCATAAACGACATTGGCGGGTTGCAAATGGATAAAAGGATGGCAAAGGTTGCTTCAGAGGCAAAAGTGCCTGTTGTAATTATGCACAAAAAAGGCATATCAAGAACAATGCAAAGATATACAGTACGCAATAATTTATTGTCGGAAATAATATCATATTTAAGAAAGTCTATTTCTATTGGAATTAAGGCGGGCATAGATGAAAGTAAGATTATTTTGGATCCAGGCATTGGTTTCGGTAAGACCATCCAACATAATATTGAGATTCTGAAAAGGTTGAAAGAGTTTAAAAGTTTAGGGTTTCCCATCCTGATTGGTACATCGCGGAAAAAATTTATTGGCGCTATTCTGAAACTTTCCGCGCGGGAGCGTTTATTGGGGACTCTTGCAACTCTGGCCGTTGCATCCATGAATGGCGCGCATATTGTGCGAGTTCACGATGTACATGAAGCCGTCCAAATTGTAACAATGTGTGATGCGATAAGGAATAACTAATGATTGAGAAAATATCTGAATTATTTAGAAATGTAAGTATTTGGATGATCGGCAGATCTCTGGGAGAGATATTTCTTATTTATATGGTAGTGTATGTCGTGTTGAGGATCATGCAGGGGACTCGTGGAACCAGTATTTTAAGAGGTTTAGCGTTTATTATCGTATTGATTTCTGTTGGCGTGCTATTTTTTGTGAGAAAATTACAACTCTTCACAATAGATTGGTTGATAACAGAGTTTGTTCCTGTGTTTATCATTCCAGTTATTATTCTTTTCCAACCTGAATTTCGACGCGCATTGTTAAAACTTGGTCAAAATCCTGTATTCAAGGTGTTTCTGAAGTCAGAAAGTCAAGTGACGGATGAAGTTATTAAGGCTGTTGGAGTTTTATCCAGAAACAAGGTGGGTGCATTGATTGCTATTGAGAGAGAAGTTGGTCTGGATACTTTTATTGAAACCGGAACTAGATTAAATGCAGAGGTATCAAGCGAGTTGATATGTACCATATTTTGGGCAAATTCTCCTTTACACGACGGGGCTGTTATTATTCAGGAACAGAAGATGAGCGCTGCAGGTTGTTTGCTTCCACTTACAGAAAATATGGAACTGTCGAAGAGCCTTGGTACACGCCATAGGGCGGGGATTGGACTTACAGAAGAAACCGATGCTATTGTCATAATTGTATCAGAAGAAACTGGGACAATTTCAACGGGATACAAGGGAGTGCTGAACCGCGACCTGGACGAAAAGGGATTAAAGAACATCCTCAATGAGCTGTCAACCGAAAGATTTGGCGCCGCAAGGAGTATTCAGGCTTGATAAAAAAAATAATCGTTGGCAACGGTCTTACAAAATTAATGGCGTTGGTTATGGCAGTTGCTCTCTGGTTATATGCGATTAATCGGCATACGAGGGATCTCACGGAAGTAGTTAAATTAATTATTTCTACTCCTGAAGGTATTAGCATACTTGAACAGAGCGTGGAAGAAATTACTGTGCATCTACGCGGCCCGCAAAACATTATTGATGATGTTGAAGCTATGATAAGAGACGGGAAAATTCAGGCAAGGTATGCTCTGCAAGAATCTCCAACTGGAATCGAGGATCAGATGAAGCAAACCATTCCTATAACGATAGAACAATTAAATCTACCGGGCGCTGTCAAATTAGTGTCTGTTCGTCCTGATAAAGTTGATGTATTCCTTGGTAAATTACAGCAGAAAAGGTTAAAGATTAATCTACAAAAAAAAGGTGAACCGGCTATTGGATATGCTATTGCAAATGAATTCGTTTTCCCGTCGGAAGTAGAGGTAAAAGGACCTCTGAACACATTAAAAGAAATTTCCTTTATCAATACCGTGCCCGTTGATATCGGTGGTATTACCACAGAACAGAACCGTACGTTTCCGTGGAGGATCGCGATTAACCAAAAAGTAATGGTTAAGAGGGGCGATAAAAATATTTCTGTGCCGGTTGTTTGTAAAGAGGATGTACGGGTATGGTTACAGATAGTAGAACAGCAAGACACTAAATATTTTGAGAAGATAAAGATTAAAGTGATGAGGCCTGCAGAGTATCCCTACGGGATTAAACTACAGGATGAATATGCCAATGTAAGAGTGAAAGGTCCGAAGCCTTTATTGGATAAGCTTGATGCCGAGAGTGTCGTATTGTATATCGATGTTACTTCATTGAAACCGCCCGGTCCGTACAAGCAACCGATAGGATGTGTTTTGCCCAAGAATATTGAACTTGCTAATAAATTGCCGGAGGTGCGCTTAGATATTCGTGAAGCTGTGCGTTCATTAGAGACAAGATGATAAAGTTAGGTGTAAATATAGATCATGTTGCTACTATACGACAGGCCAGAAAGACATTTGAACCCGATCCTGTAACAGCAGCCTCGCTTGCGACTCTTGGAGGTGCGGATATCATCACCGTCCATTTGCGGGAAGATAGGAGACATATACAAGATCGCGATGTAAGATTGTTAAAAGAAATGGTATTTACCAAGCTGAATTTGGAGATGTCCATTGCGCAAGAGATCGTGGATATTGCACTTGAAATAAAACCGGAGCAGGTTACCCTCGTACCGGAAAAAAGGCACGAGGTTACGACGGAGGGTGGGTTAGACGTTGTTTCTCAAAAAAAGATACTTATAGATGTCGTCAAAAGATTAACAGACGCCAACATAGTGGTTAGTCTTTTTATTGATCCGGAAGAACATCAGATATCCGCATCAAGAGACGTGGGCGCGCAGTACATTGAGCTTCATACGGGGAATTATGCAAATGCAGCGGACGATGCCTCCATGCATAGAATGATAGAAAAACTTCAAGCAGGGATGAAGACGGCTTTGAAATTAGGTTTACGGGTAAATGCGGGGCATGGGTTAACGTATCATAATATTGGACTTCTCGTAGAGTCCATAGATGTTGAAGAATTGCATATCGGGCATAGCATTATATCACGAGCAGTTTTTGTGGGAATCCAGAAGGCTGTTTCTGAAATGAAGGAGTTGATTTTTAAGCACTACTTGCAAAAGCGACAGAACACGCAGTAGAAATTAGATGAGTAGTAGTTTCAGAAAATCTAAGGTCGATATTCTTCATTCCATTTTGCATAATGGTTTAGTTAATATTCCGACATCCTTTATCTGCCGGCTTTTGCACGAGAAATTTATTCAACATAATCCATAATTGAGAGGGAAAAAGGAGAATAAAATGTTTGAGGGTTCTCTTGTTGCATTAGTAACGCCATTTAAAAATGGTCAGGTTGACTATAAAAAACTTAAGGAACTTATTGAATTTCACATTAAAAGCGGGACGAATGGAATCGTTCCCTGCGGTACAACTGGTGAGTCTGCAACCCTTTCCTTTGACGAACATGAACGAATAGTTGGCGAGGTTGTCAGTATGGTTGCAGGAAGAATACAAGTCCTTGCTGGAGCAGGTTCAAATAACACCATGGAAGCCCTATATTTGACAAAGCATGCAAAGAAGGTAGGGGCTGATGGTGCATTACTCATTACTCCGTATTATAATAAACCTACCCCGGAGGGTCTCTATCGGCATTATAAATTAATTGCAGAAGAGGTAGATATTCCAATTGTAATATACAACGTCCCTTCTAGGACAGGCATCTCCATTACGCCAGAGACGGTAGCAAAACTTTCTAAGATTAAAAATATTGTTGGGATAAAAGAGGCCAGCGGAAATATTGATCAGACAACACAGATATTACAATTATGCAAAATTACTGTTCTGTCGGGGGATGACTCACTTACCTTACCTATTATGTCGGTGGGTGGTAAAGGGGTGATATCTGTAGTAGCTAATATTGTTCCTGCGGATACAGCCGCGCTAACTCGATCTTGCTTGGATGGTAATTTTGATGAGGCGAGGAAGTATCATCATAAGCTATTTCCACTGTCAAAGAGTATGTTTATCGAAACCAACCCTATTCCTGTAAAAATGGCCATGAAGCTGCTAGGAAAAATAAACGGGGAAATGCGTCTACCGCTTTGCGAGATGACAAAAGAACACAAAAGTCAATTAACTACGGTACTAAAGAATTATGGTCTATTAACTTAACGTAGCGCTAAACAACCTATCTAAAACTTGATTTTTAATTGAGGAGTTTTATTTTGATAGATAAAAAAAAGATAGTGGACTCCATCCGCCTGCTTATAGAGGGAATCGGTGATGACCCTAATCGTGAAGGTCTTTTA
>JAGWZR010000382.1 GCA_018968795.1 Planctomycetota bacterium
TTATTGCAAGTGTTTTTTATTTAACTTAATCCGCCACGCTTTCTTATCCACCATTCTAGTGAAAAGGCTGTCAGTATTATCATAAAGACGTAACCATTATCCCATAACGTGATTTGTCGTTTACCCACAAGTTTTACGATAAGAGGATTTTCAATAGAGAAAGTTTCTTCGACATTTTTTACGGGAAGATTGAAGTACTTTCCGTTAGAAACTTCGGCTAATTTGCTCAGAATGTCCCTTCGGATAGAAGGGTCTTTGAATTCCTTGTTTTCCAAGGCGATATTAAAGACTGCGTAATCCTGTCCAAGTTCGTTGTTTTCTTTCTTTGCCGTAACTTTAACAATATAGTAGCCTTCGCTATCGTGCTTTATGGTAAATTTGTACTGGCCATCACCGCCGGTAACTCCATTGGTAAAAAATATGCTTTTCCCGGAAAATTCATTGGTAACATCGATGCCTAATTGTACGCCGTCCAGTGGCTGGTAATTTCTACCCAGCGCCTCAACCTTGATTTGCACTTCTTCATTTGGCAAAAATGTTTCTTTGTTTACCGTTATTCGTATGGGGTTTAGAGTAGGGTCTTTAATGAGCCATTTTATGGCATTTTGCCAAAATTTTATATAATGTCTATTGCTTCCGCCTTTTCCAACTGAGAGAAAATTCCATCGCCATAAAGAATCGGTTGTAATGGCCATGCATCGACCCTGTCCCGCATCCTTGACGGAAATGAGAGGCGGATTTCCTTTCGTTGGATAGATCGCCAATGGTATTGCATCTGCTTTTAGCGTAGTTATATTACATCCGTCAAGTTCGGGGAGGTCTTTCCATAGAGCGATATTTCTGTCTGCATTACTATCGAGGATGGTTACTGGATGTTTCATCCCGTCGTCGGTCAGTATCGCCTTTAGACGAGACGTATCGATGGTTTCCTTTTCCGCATTGATATTCACGGGGAGTATTTCCTCTATAGCCGTGCCGTCATATCCTCCTTGTGAAAACGAAATATCGCCGCCAATCATCACAAAGCCGCCGCCTTGTTCTTTTACGAATTTTTGAATGTTTTTTAAATAATGTGAAAATCGGAAAAACGACGTATCGTAGGGGCGATAGTCAAAATTTTGAACAATAACTAAATCAAAGCTGCTCAGCGCCTGTGTGAATAGTTCATCTACAGGGAAAGGGATGAGACTGAGTTCTTCGTTTCTTGCCTCAGAAACGTCGGTCGGCGTTCTCAAGATGAAGAAAGATATGAGATCGATGTTGGGGTCGCTTTTTAATACCCGCCTCAGAAAACGTTCATCCCAGGAAGGGCGTCCGCAGACGTGCATAATCCTGATTTTGTCGCGCACCACTTTTACCATAAAACTGACTTGATTATTTTCTGCAATCGCTTCGTCTGGCTGAATGGGAAGGGATATGGTGTATAAAAACGTTCCTGTTGTGTAAGGGGTGAACGACAGGTCTATATGAAGTTCCCTTTCGTCTTGCGTGTTTAAGACCTTGGAGGAAATGATATCATTGCCTTGTTTGAGAGTGATGGGAAGCTTGATGCCTTTATAGCCAAAAATTTTTATGACGACGTCCGCCTTCCACGGGCTTCTTACAAAGGTGAAACTGTCGTAGGAAACACTGCTGATGGCGATATCCTTAACTTCCATGTCGCCGGCTGGCGAGAATGT
>JAGWZR010000074.1 GCA_018968795.1 Planctomycetota bacterium
GCCCTGCAGCCTTCGCAGACCTTCTTGTATTCGCATGCCCCGCATTTACCTTCCAGTAAATCGGGGTCGCGCAATTTTTTAAAGACAGGGGAATCGTTCCAGATATCTACAAATTTTTGTTTCCTCACATGACCTGCCTCAACGGGCAGATAACCGCACGGAAAGACCTCTCCTTTATGTGAAACGAAGCACACGCCTGTGCCGGCCAGGCATCCCTTCGTCATCGCTGCCATGCCGTGTGTTTTGGGCGAGATGGTAATCCCTTCCTCTTTTGCGCGTTCTCTCATGATACGGAAATAGTGGGGGGCACAGGTGGCCTTGGTTTGAATTTTTGCCTCTTTGGAAAGATCATAGAAATGATTGAGTACCTCTTCATATTTCTTTGGGTGAAGCATCTGGTCATCGGCAATCTGAACGCCGCATCCCACGGGCACCAGCATAAAGATATGTATCGCATCAGCGCCCAGTTTTAATGCCATATTATAAAGATCGTCGATCTGTTCAACGTTGTGTTTTGCAATGGTGCAATTGATTTGCATGCTCATGCCCAGGTCTTTCAGTCTTTTAAATCCTGCAATTGACCGCTCAAACGAGCCTGGTATCTTCCGGAATTCGTCATGGGTCTTGGCATCGGCGCCGTCGAAGCTGATAGATACCCTGGCAATCCCTGCATCCACAATTTTTCTGGCAGTGGCATCATCAACCAATGTTCCATTTGTCGCCAACGCAACGCTCAATCCTTTGCTTACTGCATACTTTGCGATGTCGAAAATATCGGGCCTGAAGAGTGGTTCGCCGCCACTGAGAACCAGAATAGGCCTGCCCGTTTCAGCTACGGCATCTACAAAGGCAAATGCCTCCTTGGTAGTCATATCATCTTTGGCGAGGGTGGCGCTCACATCTAACCGGCGGCAATGGACGCATTCCAGGTTGCATCCAACAGTGGTCTCCCAGAAAACCAGACGTAACTGGTTCTTCATGTTCTTCATGTATTCCACGGCAGGTTTACCAGAAGTGTCGTCTTTTATGCGCGAATAGGTTTCTCTTATTGTTTCAGGATGACCACCATGTCCATGAGACGTGGGGTGACCACCGGGATGTTGGCCGTGTGGATGGTGTGGATGCGACATGTATTCCTCCGATTGTATTAAATTGAAACTACAGGTTAAACAAGTTATAAGTTTTATTCTTTTTTTTAATTATAAAGAAAGATTCATTATTTGGTCAATGAATAAATCAAGAAAATTGAGCGCACGGGCTTGTTAAACCTTTCGCGCTTGCCATTGGCTGCTTCTTTTAAACTTGACAACTTATTATACCACTGATAGCATTGAAAACCTTCTGATTATTTGGTATTCTAGTATTTCAAAATTTTATAGTATTACCTTGTAAAAGCTTCTTTTTTGGGAAAGTTTTTTACACCCCCCTGTTTCCCCCCTTGCGAAGGGGGGAAAGAGAGGGGTCTTTTAGTTGTGGCTTTGTTGCGTTATGAATACAAACAAAATCTTTATCTACGATACTACATTACGAGATGGCAGCCAGGGAGAAGGTATTTCCTTTTCTTTGCAGGACAAACTTGCCATTACCTTAAAGTTAGACGATCTTGGGGTGGACTACATTGAGGGTGGCTATCCAATAGCCAATCCTAAAGACGAATCCTACTTTAAGGAAGTAAAATCACTAAAACTGAGACATGCCAAAATTGCCTCATTCGGAAGCACACGCAGGGCAGATAAACGTGTTGCGGACGATAAAAATGTGAATGCGCTGCTGACGGCAGATACACCTGTTGTAACCATAGTCGGGAAAAGCTGGGATTTCCAGGTGACGGATGTATTGAAGGTATCACTGGACGAGAATCTGAAGATGGTTTCCGATACAATCGCATACCTTAAATCCAAAAGCCGAGAGGTTTTTTTTGATGCCGAGCACTTTTTCGATGGATATAAAAAAAATCGAGAATATGCCTTAAAGGTGCTCAATGCAGCCCAATCATCGGGTGCGGATGTCATTGTATTGTGCGACACTAACGGTGGCAGTTTACCATCAGAAATTGCACAGATCGTCGAAGAGGTAAGGAAAAAGACAAAAGGTATTATGCTAGGTATACACACCCATAATGACGGCGATCTCGCCGTGGCAAATACGCTTGCAGCCGTCGATCAAGGGGCAAGGCAAGTACAGGGCACGATTAATGGGTTCGGAGAACGCTGCGGGAACGCAGACCTGTGCTCCATTATTCCAAATCTTGTCTTGAAGAAAGGATATCGCTGTTTAACGGACGGCGGGCTTAAGAAACTAACCGAAGCGTCTCGGTACGTTTATGAAACGGCAAATCTTCTCCTTCGGTCTAATCAGCCATTTGTAGGAATCAGCGCCTTTGCGCACAAGGGGGGATTACACGTCAATGCCATTCAGAAAAACAAAGGCACATACGAACATATTCCGCCAGAATCGGTAGGAAATGAGCGAAAGATATTGATCTCCGAACTTTCCGGCAGTTCTACAATCCTGGCTAAGGTAGAAAAGTTTAATCTAACGCACGATAGTAACCTCATGCGGTCTATTCTCGAAGAGGTTCAAACCTTAGAAAACGAAGGGTATCAGTTCGAATCTGCCGAGGCGTCTTTTGAATTACTTGTGAGAAAGAAGATTGGTCGATACAAAAGCTTTTTTGATTTAGAAGGATTTCGGGTGATCGTTGAGAAAATGGAAAGCGGGTTGCCTGTAACGGCAGCAACGGTTAAGGTCAAGGTAAATAATATTCAAGAACTCTCCGCAAGCGAAGGGGCTGGCCCAGTAAACGCCCTGGACTCCGCATTGCGCAAAGCGCTTGAGCGGTTCTATCCATCGTTAAAGGATATGACGCTCGTGGACTATAAAGTGCGCGTGATTAATCCGAGGAAAGGAACTGCAGCTAAGGTAAGGGTAATTATCGAATCACGGGACAAGGAAAACATCTGGAGTACCGTTGGCGTTTCCGAGAACCTGATTGACGCAAGCTGGCATGCCCTTGTGGATAGTATTGAGTACAAATTGTTAAAAGAACAAGAGGCTGTAACCAAGAAGTAAAACCGTTGATCCTCAATTCCGCCTTTCACTAACGGAGATTTAGAGGAACTAATTTGACTCGTTTGCCATGATCTGGATGGATAATGGTAATCGGTTGCATTAACTCATCAGGATAACAAATCATATAAAATGGAGACAAAATTACCAACGCAATATAATCCCAAAGAAACTGAAGACAAGTGGTATCGTTTATGGGAGGAAAAGGGATTTTTTCACAGCGTACCAGACCCTTCCAAACAACCATACACTATTGTCATCCCTCCTCCCAACGTAACCGGTGCGCTTCATATGGGACATGCACTGAATAACATTATTCAGGACATTTTAATCCGTTGGAGGCGCATGCAGGGATACAACGCCCTCTGGATGCCCGGCACAGATCATGCAGGAATTGCCACCCAAAACGTGGTTGAACGTGAATTGGCAACCAAACATGTCAAACGTGAACACATGGGACGGGAACGGTTCATAGAAGAAGTCTGGAAATGGAAAAACCAGTACGGTTCGACCATTATTACGCAGTTGAAAAAACTGGGAAGTTCCTGCGACTGGGTACGGGAACGGTTCACCATGGATGAAGGTCTCTCAGTGGCCGTAAAAGAAACGTTTGTACGACTCTTTGAGCGAGGATTGATTTACAAGGGTAAATACATAATTAACTGGTGTCCTCGATGCTGTACAGCCCTGGCCGATGACGAAGTTGAGCACGAGGAACACGAAGGACACTTGTGGCACATAAAATATCCATTCAAAGACGCCCCGCATCTCTTTGTTGTGGTAGCTACAACTCGTCCCGAAACCATGTTGGGTGATGTTGCAGTAGCAGTTAATCCAAAAGATGAGCGTTATCAAGACATGATTGGCGAAATCCTCACGCTCCCTATTGTTGGGCGCGAACTGCCAATTATCGCAGACGATTTTGTCGATCCATCCTTTGGAACAGGAGCGGTCAAGGTTACACCTGCTCACGACCCTAATGATTTTGAGATAGGCAAGCGTCATAACCTAACTCCCATTTCTGTCATGCTCGACAACGGAACGATGAATGCGCAGGCGGGGGATTATGAGGGAATGGACCGATTTGAATGCAGGGAGGCGTTAGTAGAAGAATTAAAGTTGAAGAAATACATCGAATTGGTCACCCCCCACAAGTACTCGATTGGACATTGTTATCGGTGTCACACCGTTATAGAACCCTATATTTCCAACCAATGGTTTGTAAAGATGCGCCCCCTTGCGGATGCCGCTATTCAGGCTACCCATAAAAAATCGATAACCTTTTTCCCCGAACGTTGGGAAAAGGTGTACTTGAGTTGGTTAGAAAATGTGCGCGATTGGTGCATTTCACGGCAGATTTGGTGGGGACATCGTATCCCGGCATGGTATTGCCAGGAGTGTGGCGCAATTAACGTGGCGCGCGACGTGCCAAAGAAGTGCTCAAAATGCAATAGTAAGACACTAAAACAGGATGAGGATGTACTGGACACATGGTTCAGCTCTGCTCTATGGCCATTTTCTACCATGGGCTGGCCAAAGGAAACACCAGAATTGAAATATTATTATCCAACGTCTACCCTTGTAACCGATCGTGGAATCATCTATTTCTGGGTAGCACGTATGGTCATGATGGGGCTTGAGATGATGCAAGAAGTTCCTTTTTCTAACGTCTATATCCACGGAACAATCCTCGATGAGCAGGGCAGAAAAATGAGCAAATCGCTTGGCAATGGCATAGACCCCCTTCTTATGATTGATCAATACGGCGCGGATGCTGTGCGGTTTTCGATTATCGTCTTAACCACAGAAGGCCAGGACATAAAACTTTCTGAAAGCAAGTTTGAAATGGGTCGTAATTTTACCAATAAACTGTGGAATGCGGCGCGATTTATCATGATGAACTTAGAGGAAGAACATCCGAAGGAAATCAAGCTCGGAACCACGGATTATCAATTTGAAGACCGATGGATCCTGAGCCGATTAAACGCAACGATTGAGTCATGCACTGCATATTTAGAGCAATTCAAATTTAATGAGGCGGCAATGAGGGTCTACGATTTTACCTGGCACTCATTCTGTGATTGGTATCTGGAAATTGTGAAGATGCGTCTCTATGAGCCTGTGTCTCCCAGGGATAAAAAGGTGGCACAAACCGTACTTGCTGATGCGTTTAATCAGATATTACACCTGCTGCACCCATTTGTTCCTTTCATTACAGAGGAACTCTGGCAGAACTTGAAAAACGTGGTTTCGGAAAATAAGATCACCATGCAGGACGGAATGCGCTGTGAGAGTCTTATATGCGATCCCTGGCCTAAGACAAATAAAATATATGAAAATCATGCCGCAGAAAAAACCATGGTTATCCTGCAGGATGTTATTCGGGCTATACGCAATATCCGCAGCAAGATGAATATTAAGGAAAAACAAAAACTGAACGCCATTATTTCCATTTCTGAAGATGGCGAATATGATTTAAAAAACCATTCATGTCTGCTCAAACGGATGGCCAACGTTGAGCATTTAGAGATCGGCAAATCCCTTGCAAAGCCAGCTAATTCAGCTTGTGAAGTCATTGGGCAAATACAAGCGTTTGTGCCGCTTGCTGGGATTATTGACCCCATTGCAGAAAAGGAACGTCAATCAAAAAATCTGAAACAATTGGAAGATCACTTAAAAGTAGTACAAAGCAAATTGCAAAACGACAACTTTGTTGCAAGGGCGCCTGCACATGTCGTAGCTATGGAACAGAATCGAGAAAAAGAATTGTTGGAACAGATTGAAAAGATAAAATTTATTTTGAACGACCTTGGGTAAGAAATCTATGAAAAAATCATACTGTATCTCATTGTCTTGCGTAATAATATCGTGTTTCATTTTAATTTCTAGTCTTCGTGCTGAGTCGCCTGCGGCGAAGGTTTTGACCAAAAAATGTCCCACATGCAACAAATTATATTCGGAAGAAACAAAATTCTGTGGTGATGACGGGGCAAAACTGATAACAGTCGCGACTAAGATGATATGTCCGGAATGCAAGAAAGAAGGAATCTCTGGAGAAAAATTTTGTAAAGAACACGGGAAAAAACTTATTCCACTTACAGAACTGTCACAGGAAACAGACAACTTAACCCAAAAGAAAGGGCTTGCCAAGAAATACTATGTGGAAGGGTGTAATTATTATGATGCCGAGTCATATGACCAAGCATTGGAATCATACAAGAAGGCAGCCGAGGTGTTCCCTGATTTTCCTGAACTCCATTACAACATGGGTGGACTTTACCTCAAACTAGGAGATGCCCAGCAGGCTATCAACCATTTTCAAAAATATATTGTCCTTGCTCCAAACACTAGCGATCTCACCGAGGTACAGAGTTATATTATTATCCTAAAACAAGCATTAGAGAAGCAAAAGAGTGTTCAAAGCACCTTCAAAAACCGTGATGATATCATGGAAAAGACGCTTGCTGAACAAAAGCAGAAATACACAAGTGTCGCTGTGCCGTCAGGCGAATTTATTATGGGAACTGACGAAGCCAGGGAAGATGCCTACCCTGAGCATAAGGTTTATTTGGACGCATTTGAGATTGATCGTCACGAGGTGACAAACGCCCAGTACTGGGAATTTTTGAATTATATAAAGAAGACAAACGATCACAGCAAATGTTTTAAAGAAGAGCCAAGCGGGAAAGACCATACCCCCCGATTCTGGGAAAACGAGTATTATAATAACCCCGACTACCCCGTGGTGCGTATTGATTGGTATGACGCCTACGCGTATGCCGCATGGGCAGGCAAGAGGCTTCCCACAGAAGCAGAATGGGAAAAGGCGGCACGGGGATTAGACGGCAGAAAATTTCCATGGGGAAATGAATGGGACCCTGCAAAATGCAATTTAAGCGGCGAACCCAAGCCGGTTGGCAGTGTGGAGAGTGGAAAAAGCGTTTATGGCTGCTATGACATGGCAGGCAGCGTTTACGAGTGGTGCGCCGATTGGTACCTGGATACGTATTATGCAGAAGCCCCAAGCAAAAATCCAAAGGGTCCAAATAACGGTATCCGGCGTGTAATACGGGGCGGCTCTCGCTTTTCCAAACCATTTCAGATACGGACAAACACCAGAAAATCGGAACAACCCAACTTGTTCAATTTAGCCTTAGGATTCCGCTGTGCAAAGGATGTAAAAGCAAAGTAAGAGAAGAGTTGCCCAGTCTTGAAGTACTATATAGTGTGCGACAAAAATAAGTTACCCCCCCCTTTGCTAAAGGAAAATTAATTTTTACTTACTATAATTATTTTTAAAAATATGGAACCTCTTCGTCATGTTTTTTGTTTAACAAAACATATTTATTTTGTAGAGCATCTAATTTGATGTTTTCATTTTGAAAGGAGAGAATGCATGAAGCGTATAGTATATTTTGCAGGCGTTGTAGGTATTGCGTTTGTACTCATGACCTCTTATGTGGCCAAGACGACATTTGCCTCAAGTTGTTGCGGCGACAAAGAGTGTGCTGAAAAGTCAGATAACAAATGCATAGTGTGTGGAAAGGCCATTGATAAGGATAAGGCCGTAAAGACGGAATGTGATGGAAAGACAATTACTCTATGCTGCAAGAGTTGTGAGGCCGCGTTCAAAAAAGACCCGGCTAAGTTCTGCGCCGATAAATGCGAAAAAGACAAATGTGAGAAAGGCGAAAAAAAATAATCACATCGTAAAACAATGCAATCGTCAACAACGATAAAAATCCCCCATTAATCTCCTAAGTTCCCCTCTCCAAAAAGGGGAACTAGGAGGATTAATTTTGCCGTCTACTACAACAGAACGTCATCCCCCAATCCCCATTCTTTACAACTCTTTTGTTAAGAATGTTCCCTCTGGCGGGTTGAAAAGAATAGTTTTGACGCGTTCCTGCCACAAATCGCCAAATTCCTTTGCTTCATCCTCAGATGCCTTGCCAGAAACTACCAGCGGCATCAGTTTGTCCATGCGTTCGTTCGTCGATACAGGCTCGACGCTATAGGTTACTTCTATCTTTTTCCCATTATCAACCCTTTGAAATATCATGGAACAGACTGCCTTGGGATCGGGCAAATTATCCTTATCAAAGGCCATCAAATTATATCTTCCGTATTTTCCAGCCGGGCCAAGACCCTTAAATCCGCTTTCTGCTGCAGCCCCTGTTATCAGCGTCACCACCTGTGATATTGGGCCGTTTACCTTGTGGTCGACAACCCCTCTAAAGATAACCTTTATATTCCCTCTCACAGGCGCCTCATCACCGTATAACAACTTTAATGCTATCTGCGTAGACTTATACGCCCCAGCAACTGCCGGGCAAGAATGTCCTGCAAATTTTACCGCATCAGCATACGTAAAGGTAAACGTCTCTCCCTTGTCCATTGCGCCAAGTACCACAGATAAAGGGTCTTTAACCCTTATCGGTTCTACGGCATCAAAAAAATTCTTACTGTATTTTGTTTGTCCCTCCGCGCAGACACGTTTTTGCACGGGAACATTACAATA
>JAGWZR010000075.1 GCA_018968795.1 Planctomycetota bacterium
TAATGGTGTACCGCCCGGAGTAAAGGTTGGTGTTACTTTTGACACGTCAATTTATATTCGAAAGGCAATTGAAAGTTTAAAGAACGAGGCATTTCAGGGCGCCATCCTTACCTTTATAGTTATTCTTCTCTTCCTTGGGAGCATGAAGGAGACCCTCTTTGCAGCAGTATCTATCCCCCTTTCAGTCTTTGTGGCGTTTATTTTCCTTTATTTCACCGGCCAGACATTAAATACGTTTACTCTCGGGGGGTTGACCCTGGCGATTGGGCGGCTCATTGACGATGCAATCGTCGTCCTGGAATGCATCCATAAGCACCTCCAGAGGGGGGAGACTCCTTTACAGGCTGCCTTGTCCGGAACTCAGGAGGTGGGACTGCCGGTTCTTTCTGCAACCATAACTTTTATGATTGTCTTCTTGCCGGTCGTCTTTATTACGGGGGTCGCCCGGTATACTTTTACGCCGTTGGCCCTCACTGCGTCGGCTGCTATGGGGGCATCCTACCTTGTTTCAATGACCGTGATTCCTGCCTTGTCACAGCGTTTTCTCCATGCAGAAGGTTTGGTAGATATACAAACGGGGCAGGCATATACAATCGAACATGGTATGTCCACAAAGTCAACACTCATCCATAAACAAAAGCGACCCAACGTCCTGAAGCGGATTTTGAACGCAACACAGCGGTTCTTGAATTATATCGAGGATCAATATGAAAAGGGTATCGGATGGGCGCTTCGGCATAAAATTTCCCTCCTCGTCGGGGTAGTAACACTCTTTGTCCTTTCTCTTGGTCTTCTTAAATTTATCGGAACAGAATTTTTCCCAGAGGCTGATGAGGCACAATTCCGTATCATCGTTCGAAACCGGATTGGTACCCGGCTTGAAGAAACAGAGAAGGTCATCGAGAAGGTTGAGAAAATTATTCGGGAAACAATCCCCAAAGAACAAATCGTAACCCTTCTTTCCAATATGGGAGCTGCAAGAGCAGGTCGAGCTGCTTTTTATAGCACGAATACAGGACCGCATTCTGGATATGTTCAGGTCTATCTGGTTCAACCTGATCATCGGGATAAAAGCACGTTGCAGTATGTCGACATCCTTCGGCCTAAAATACAGCAAGCGCTTCCTGGGATACTTGTCTCCTTCGATACCGGTGGAGTAGTTAAGAAAATCTTAAACTTTGGATACAACGCCCCGATTGATGTGGAACTGAGCGGCTATAGGTTTGCAGATGCCGCTAAGACAGCCAAAGAGATATCGGTATCTATGAAAAAAGTCCCTGGACTATCTGATATCATGATCAGCCGCGAGGAAAACTATCCCGAAATCGACGTCAACGTTGATCGGCAAAAGGCAGCCCTTTTGGGGATTTCCGAAAGGGATGTTGCCCACGCCGTTCTTTCTTCGTTTTTTGGAAACATTTCCGGAGCTCCAATATTCACCGATCCGGCTACCGGGAATGAATATTACGTGGTAACCCGTTTGCAGAAACCATTCCGGAGCAATCTGGAGGATTTACAAAATAACGTCTTTTTCATCAATCAAGACCAACCAGTTTTCTTGAAAACGATTGCTAACATTCAAAGGAATTCGGGACCTGTTCAAATCGACCGAAGGAGGTTGCAGCGGGTAATTGATCTGACAGCCAATCCGTCTGGCCGCGATCTCGGTTCGATCGGAAAGGATCTCAAAAATCAGCTTCAGGATATTAAACTACCCAATGGCTTTCACCTCGCCTACCGTGGGCAGATGGAGGAACAAGAACAGACCTTCAAAAGCCTCTTCTTTGCAATGGGGCTGGCGATAATCCTTATTTACATGATTTTGGGGTCGCAGTTCCGTTCTTTCATTCATCCATTGATCGTGCTGTTTACCGTTCCGATGGGATTGATTGGCGTCTTTCTCATCCTCTTTTTGACTAAGACCACCCTGTCGACTACATCCCTGATGGGGGTAATTATGCTTGTAGGAATCGCGGTCAGCAATGGAGTGCTCTTAATCGATTATGCCAACGTTCTCCAGCGACAAGGGTTTGCTCCTTCCGAAGCAATTACTCGCGCTGGGAAGGTCAGGCTCAGACCAATATTAATGACTTCCCTGGCGACTATTTTTGGACTTATTCCTCTGGCCCTTGGGCTGGAGGTGGGGAGCGAAGCGAACGCGCCTCTCGCTCGTACAGTGGTGGGAGGGCTTGGGGTCTCAACTTTATTAACCCTCTTTCTGATTCCTGTCCTTTACTCTCTTGTGGAGGAGCGATTCAGAAAACGCACTGCTTCTTTCGGTACTCAACGTGCCGAAGTGATAAACCACGGGACTATTTTGGAGAAGTGAGGAACACGATGAAACATTTCATTACTAATTTAAAAGTCAATGTATCGATTTCTCTTTCAGTCCTGTTATCCAGTCAGGTGGCTTTTGCCGTGGAGACCTCTAAGCCAACCCAACAGTTATCTCAAGTGGAGGCTGCCAAGAAGTCACCCACACCAGCTCGGAAGCATAAGCAGGAATTACTTACCAAGAAACCGCCTAAGCTGACCTTGCAACAGGCTATTGACGTCGCTCTTCAAAATCTCCCCCAGATTCGGGCTGCGCAAGCGGGTCTCAATGCGGCTGAAGCGGGTGTAAAAGAAACCCGGTCATCATACTACCCCGATATTCATCTTCTAGCTGAGGATCTGGAGGGGACCAATAACCAGGCTCGATCAAGCTATCTTGCTCTTCCAGGCATCCCTAGAACAGGTCAGCCCGGCAATAGTTCCGATCTTTCTAACAACTTTTTGGGCGGGCTTGTTTTGAATCAAACCCTTTATGATTTTGGCCGAAGATCCTCTCAGCTTAAGACCAGTAAGTCAGAAGCCAAGGCGGCCACGTATGGTTTGGAGATATCACGACAGGATGCAATTTTCAATGTAAAACAAGCATATTTCACCCTCTTGGCTACCCAGCGACTCATCAGCGCCAATCAGGCATCGGTAACTATGCTCAAGCAGGTTTTGGAAATGGCAGAGAAGGGATACGAGGTCGGCCTTCGTCCCAAGATAGATGTCTCCACGGCTAAGACCAATCTGATCGATATGCAGACCACGCTGATCCGTACTTTGGGTCAATTGAAAAATGCAAAAGCCGCTCTTAACCATTCTATGGGATTGGAGTCTCCGTTTGCCTATGAAGTAGAAGATATCCTGGGGCATGAGGAGGTTAAAGGGGCTTTGAAGAATTTTCAAAAAATGGCCTATACGGAACGGCCAGACCTTAAGGAAATGTTAGCCAAAGAAGAAGGAGCTAGAAGCGAGGTAGATACTGCGAAAAGCAACAACTATCCTTTGGTAATCGCTAGTACTAGTGTAAACGGTCGTGGGTCTGATGAGTTTTCATCAGTATCCAACTGGGATGCCGCGGTAATCCTTGACGTTCCACTTAGCTGGTACAAGGTCCGCCACCAAGTGACAAAAGCAAAGGCTCAATTGGCAAAAACAAGCGAGCAGACTCAGGTAACCCGGCTGCAGATTGCCCTTGAGGTGGAAGAAACCTACAACGATATGCTTTCTACCAAGGAGCGTATTCCCTCCGCTAAACAAAATCTTGAACAAGCCAAGGAGCGGTTGGAAATTGCAGAGGGACGCTACAAGTCTGGTGTTGGCAATATCATCGAAGTAACCGATGCGCAAACCTTCTTGACCAATGCTGAGACGGGATATATCCAGGCCCTTTATGATTACAACAGGGCGGTTGCACAGCTGGAACGGGCTGTCGGCAAGCCTTTGGCAAGGTAATCCAAACAATTAAATTTGGTTTTGTTTAAACTGTCTTTTTCCTTCCGCATCCGTATCTTTCCGAATTATCCAGAGAAGTATCTTGAAAATTCTGTCTGCCATCACTGATGGTTGGGTAGCCACAACTCCCATTGAGATAGAATCTTTCCTACTAACCACGTAACTACAGTTTTTCACATTTACCACTGAGATATTTGAATCCAGCCAGCCAGCCGCCACAACTTGAAACTTAACACGGAATTAATAATTCCTTAATGGTGCCTTAATATTTAAGGGTTATAATTTTTTTGTAATTTGTATGATTAAAAATGCAATCTCCGGTAAGGCCGGCCGGACCCCGTGCGGGAGAGATGCTTTCCTCCCTCTCCCGCATTTTTCAAATTATAGGAGAAAGTTTTTAGTGGGTAATACTATAAACGGGGGTAAGCAATGAAACGTATTGATACTACAATCAAAAAAGTAAAAGACGGCGGGATTATCATAGAAGAGGACACATGGCCACAGTCTGCCTTTGTTTTGATAGGTGGCAAAGCCAAGGTGTTCAAAAACGTTGGTGACAGGCACGTGTTAATTGGCAGTTTAAGCAAAGGGGATATCTTTGGAGAAATGGGCTTCCTTGATGATATCCATAGTAACGTGTCTGTAGTTGCGGATGGAGACGTGATAGCGGAAATAATTTCACGGGATACCTTTTTAGAATTTTTTGATAAGTTTCCCCGGAACGTGCAAAACAGGCTACACTCAATAATTAGCAATCTCACAATATGTATGGACAGCATCAACGGTGTGTAACGTTTTAAACATCTGCAACAAAAAATGGAGGTGGATAATGGAACGGATTTGTTCAAGAATCAAAAAGATAAAAGACGGCGGGGCTATCATCGAAGAAGATACATGGCCATATTACGCTTATGTTCTAAAAAACGGCAGTGCCAAGGTGTTGAAAAACGTCGATGGCATGCAGGTGTTAATTGGTACGTTAACCAAAGGGGATATATTCGGAGAAATGGCATTTCTTGGGAAGGAGAAGAGAGTTGCTTCTGTAATTGCGAACGGTGACGTGATAGTGGAAATGATTGCAAGGGATACCTTCTTAGAGCTTTTTGATAAATTGCCTCCGAACGTGCGAACCAGGCTGCACACAATGGTTAGTAATCTCGCGAACATCACCGAGATTTATAGCCGTTTGGTGGTTCTGTTCCAAAATATCCAGAATACCGGAACGAAAATGATTGATGTAAAAACCTCTGAAATAGGAATCGGAAAGATACCGGAGATTATACGCCGTGTGGTCATTGAGACAGAGAGGCGCCACAGTGCAGCAGTCGAAAGACTCCACAAACTGTAACTTAAAACTTAACATGGAATTAATAATTCCTTAATACTGCCTTAATATTCAAAATTTATGATACCGCGTAGTCGCATGATTTACTTTTTAAAGTTGTATGATTCACTTTTTAGGAAAGGAGGGTTTAAAGATGCGTAATAAATGGTGTAAATATGTTTTAATGTTAGCAGTGGTGTTGTGCGGCACATACGCAGGTGGTATGTTGCATGAGGTGTTTGCCCGGCAGGCGGAACAAACCGAGGAGGTATCCGGAAGCGATCGGGATTATTTACAATGGCAATTAAAGCAGATGGAGGAATCGTTTCAAAGGCAGCAAGAACAGATACAGGCATTGAAAAACCGTGTCGGAGAAGTTAGCGAAAAAGTTTACGCAGGGAGCGATGCAGTACCGGCAGCAGATGTAGCAAATAAGGATCTCGGTAAAATTGTGGATGCCCTCAAAGGTTTCAAAATCGGAGGCCTCTGGTACCTCTCTTATCAGAACGGAGATACAGGAAACACAACTGGCGGTACCAGCTTTAACGCTGTTAATATTAAACGTGGTTATTTAACGGTTGAAAAGGAATTCTTTCCATGGTTCAGTAGTAGGATTACCAGTGATGTAACGACCGTAAAGGATCCGGCAAGCAATCTTGACGGCTCCCTGGCTCTAAGGATTAAGTACCTCTATGCTCTATTTAAGGCTCCGGATATGGTGTTTCTGACCAAGCCCAATGTTGAAGTTGGTGTCGTCCATAACCCATGGTTTGACTTTGAAGAGAAACTGAATTACTACCGTTTGCAGGATACGATGTTCATCGAAAGAAACAGCATTTTAAATTCAGCAGATCAAGGTTTAACATTTACTACCCTCTTAGGCGGGTTAGTGGATGAGAAATATCAGAAGGAAGTGAACGCCGCATATCCCGGACGCTACGGGAGCATTCAGGCAGGAATATATAATGGCGGCGGATACGAGGCGAGCGAGAAAAACAGCAACAAAGTTCTGGAAGGAAGAGTAACAGTCAGGCCTTTACCCGATATTATCCCGGGACTTCAGCTCACATATTTCGGAATAACAGGAAAAGGAAATACCACACAGGGACCTGCATGGGATGCTAATCTCGCATTTGCAAGCTTTGAACACAAATACGTTGTTTTAACTGGTCAATATTTTTGGGGCAAGGGGAATCAAAAAGGAACCGATGAAAACGACAAGAGAGGATATTCATTCTTTACCGAGCTGAAACCACATAAAAAAGTCAGCGTCATCAGCCGCTTCGACCACTTCGACCCCGACACAAATGTAAGCGACAACGAGAATAACAGATACATTGCAGGTGTAGCTTATCATATAGATAGGCAGCATAATAACATGATTCTTCTTGATTACGATACCGTGCATTATGAGAAGTCGGGAATGTCAGACGATAAGAGAGTACAGCTAACTTGGCAGGTCGCTTTTTAGTTGTCAAATACAAAACATACCCAAGGGATTATCCAAAAAGTCTAAGAGAAGGACTTGAATAAATAAGATAAACTATTATTTTCGTGGGCATCGGTCAAAGATACAGGCTGATGTCGGCCATTTTGTGACCAATGTCTATCCAGCAGGTCAAAATGTAACAGAGAATAGGATCCATTTAATGTATCAAGTTATACTTTAGGGGAGATAATTGAGAGTATGAAAAAATTTAATAAAATGATTGTAAAGTTAGTTTTAACAGCATGTGTCGCTAGTCTAACATTTTGCACCACCTCACAGGTGGCTAGGTCTGAGGCGGAACCAACAAAGACTGAGTCGCCTAAGGAAGGCACATATCAAGAGGTTAAGAGGGACGGAAAACTATATGTTTTCTGCTCACTAAAGCAAAAGGAAAATTTCGAAAAAACAGGAGAGATGGGCAAAGGCATTATCAAGATTGGATACGGGCCAAATGGTGAAACAGTTGTCTTTGATTCAGAAGACGCAGTGGTTGAGTATGAATCCCGTCTTGTGAAAGAAATACTAGGAAAGGCTAATATCAAAGCCTATCGGGAGGTAAAAGTCGATGGCAGGGTGTATGTCTTTACCTCTCCTGCGCGGAAAACGAATTTTGAAAAGTCAGGGGAGATAGGAGTTGCCATTATTAAGACAGGATACGGGCATGATGGTGAAACAATCATCTTTGATTCGGAAGAAGCACTAAAGGAATACGATAAACGTCACGTCAAAAAATAAGTCGACTTCCATAATTAATTTGAGTAATATAACGTTGTAGTTGATAAAATATAGGGAGGAAAAATATTATGGTAAAAAGAGCATGGTTGTTGATGGCAATTTTTAACTTTGGTCTGGCTAGCACAACTATCGCCAGCGAAGCGGTCAGGGTTGATGCGGATATAAAACCCTATGTCAAGGTCGGGGGTGTTTCAGGAAACCTGAATAGCATCGGTTCCGATACCATGAATAACCTCATGACCTACTGGGCAGAGGGGTTTAACAAGTTATGCCCGAATGTAAAGATTCAGATAGAAGGCAAAGGATCTACGACTGCACCACCTGCATTAATCTCAGGAACTGCGCAGATAGGCCCCATGAGCAGGGCAATGAAGCCTACAGAAATCGATGCCTTTGAAAAGAAATATGGCTATAAACCCACAGCAATAAGGACAGCCTTGGATGCCCTTGCAATATATGTAAACAAGGATAATCCATTAAAGGGTTTAAGCCTGCCTCAGGCGGATGCTATTTTTTCAAAGACCCGGAAGGGTGGATACAAGGTGGATATTAAGACCTGGGATCAACTTGGTTTAACCGGGGAATGGGCAAAAAGACCGATCAGTCTCTATGGCCGTAATTCCGCCTCTGGCACGTATGGTTATTTCAAGGAGCATGCCCTTTACAAGGGTGACTTCAAGGATGCAGTAAAAGAGCAACCCGGCTCTGCCTCCGTGGTGCAAGGAGTAACAGAAGATCGATATGCCATAGGCTACAGCGGTATTGGTTACAGGACATCCGGCGTTCATGCCTTGCCTCTTTCCTTTAAGGAAGGAGAGCCGTATAAAGAGGCTGAGATGAAAAACGTAATGAACGGTTCTTACCCCCTGGCAAGGTTTCTGTATGTATATATTAATAAAAAGCCTGGGCAGCAACTGGAACCTCTGGTTAGAGAGTTTATAAAATTTATTTTAAGCAAAGAAGGTCAGGAAGTAGTTGTAAAAGATGGATTCGTGCCCTTGCCAGCATCAGTTGTTGAAGAGGAACTAAAGAAAATAGAATAGAAGACCACAACGCAGAGTTATAATAAAGTCGCGTGTTACGAGTTACGGATTACCGGTTTAACTCGCAGCTTGCAACCAACGACTATTTTATAAAATCAGCCAGAAAACCCCAAGCTTTTGAGCTTGGGGATGAATGGCTGCCCGGAGCGAAGCGGAGGCCATTCATGGGTTTTTACCTGAAGCCCCAGCCTTTAGGCTGGGGAGTGGTTCACTC
>JAGWZR010000076.1 GCA_018968795.1 Planctomycetota bacterium
GCGCTTAAACCGCCCAGTATCTCAGTATTTATAAGTTTGTTTTTTGCAATATCGGTAAGTACGCGGAGATTTTTTGTAACGTCAATAATAACGTCTAAGTCGTCTCTTTTTATCAAATTTTCATAACGGGTGTAGGTGGGGATGTTCAATTGCCTTGCGATTCTTAGACCTTCGGCATCCTGGTTGTTATCAACTACTCCGATAATCTCAATGTCCTTATCTTCGTACAAGATAGGTAACAGGGCAGAGCCACCCCTTCCTGCCCCGATAAGGAGTATTTTCATATTTTACCTCAGGATTGTGCTGGTGTGGGATTCTGCTGTGATAGAGTCTGAGAGTCTTTTTTATTGATTAATTCTTCGTATTCGTTGAGATAATAGCGAATTGTAGAGAGGACGGGGTTTGCCGCTGTCTGTCCCAAGCCGCATAATGAGGCTGTTTTCGTGACCTCTGCCAGTTCCTTTAAGAGACCTATATCTTCTTTTCTCCCCTGTCCTTTGGTAATCCTGGTCAGGATGTCGAGCATCCTTTTGGTTCCAATCCTGCACGGTACACACTTTCCGCATGATTCATCCTGACAAAATTCCATAAAGTAACGCGCAATATCGACCATGGACGTCGAGTCGTCCATAACGATAAGGCCTCCCGAACCCATGATGGCTCCGACCTCTTTTACCGTCTCGTAATCGATAGGAAGGTCAAGATGTTGTGCAGGTACACATCCGCCTGAAGGTCCGCCCATCTGCGCAGCCTTAAATTTTTTCCTGCCGGGGATGCCTCCGCCAATATCAAAGACAATCTCACGGAGTGTGGTTCCCATCGGGACCTCAACGAGTCCTGTATTTTTCACATTCCCCGCAAGGGCAAATATCTTCGTGCCTTTGCTGCTTTCTGTTCCGATAGACTTGTACCATTCAAAGCCGTTGAGGATGATAATCGGTACATTCGCAAGGGTCTCTACATTATTAATATTTGTTGGTTTTCCCCAAAGACCGCTGGTTGCTGGAAATGGGGGACGTGGGCGTGGCATGCCTCTTTTCCCTTCGATAGAGGCGATGAGCGCTGTTTCTTCTCCGCATACAAAGGCGCCAGCGCCCATTTTGATTTCTAAATCGAAGCTGAAATTTGATCCAAGAATGTTTTCCCCCAAGAGGCCCAGGGACTTTGCTTGTTCTATGGCAATTTTCAGATGCTCAACGGCGATGGGGTATTCTGCACGCACATAGATAACTCCCTTTCTTGATCCGATTGCATAGGCGCCAATAAGCATTCCTTCAATAACTGAGTGTGGATCGCCCTCAAGCACCGCCCGATCCATAAAAGCGCCCGGGTCTCCTTCGTCTCCATTACAGATCAAATATTTTATATTTCCGCGCGCATTTTTGACAAACTCCCATTTATTTCCTGTGGGAAAACCTGCTCCACCCCTGCCTCGTAGGCCTGAATTCTTTATCTCATTGACAACACTGTTCGGCGTCAAGCTGGAAAGCGCCTTTGAAATGGCTGCGTATCCGTTTCTTACGATGTACTCGTTTATATTTTTAGGATCGATATTGCCGCAGTTCTTGAGGACAATCCTTTTTTGTTTGCTGTAGAAGGGTATGTCCCGGAGGTAGGGAGTGCGTTTACCAGCCTCTACATAACAGAGGCGCTCGATAATTTCCCCTTTGAGGATGGTTCGTGAAATAATTTCAGGAACGTCTGTTTCTGTTACCCTGCCATAGAAGATCCCCAGCGGTTCTATCGTCAAGACCGGAGCCCTTGCACATAAACCCTGACAACCCGTATCTACAATTTCTATCTTATCGGTGAGAGATTGCTTTTCAATCTCAGCCCTGAACGCCTTGCAGACTTCCTCTGCTCCGAGCGCCCTGCAGCCTGTCGTACAGATAAAAATGCGCACCATGTCAGGGCGGTGTTTTGATTCGAGTGATTTTCTGAACTTATGGAGGTCATCAGGGGTTTTAAATTTTTCCACGTTGAATTCTCCTTTTGTTTTTTAATAACTTTTGAGAACAGTCTCTGTTTTTTCGACGGTTAATTTCCCGTAGTATCTATCGTCAATCATCATGACGGGCGCAAGGAAACATGTTCCCAGGCATGCCACTGGTTCATAGGTGAATTTGAAATCTTGCGTTGTTTCTCCCTCACTAATCTGGAGTACTTCCGTAATTTTTTTCTTTATGTCAGGCGCCCCCTTGATATGACATGCCGTACCTGTGCAAACCTTAATCGTATGTTTGCCTCGGGGTTCCAAAGAAAATTGTGCATAAAAGGTAATAACTCCGTAGATTTTGCTCAAAGGGATACGTGTCCTGTCGGTTATTTCTTCCAACGCATTCCTGGGTAAGTACCCATAAGCATCTTGTATTTGCTGTAAAATGGGAATGAGGTCGGAAGGGGTTGCCCGATTAAATTTTGAAAGTACGGCGTGACACATGGTTAAATCAACCGATGGTGCGCCTTCTGTCTGTAAGGTAACGCCCTTATGCATAGTAACATGTCTCCCAAATATTTTAATTTAAACGTTCGAAATTTCAATATTAGTCACACTTCGACTTCGCCTCCTTCGGCTTTGCTCAGGATAACGTCATTCCGAGCGGAGTCGAGGGATCTAATTTAAAAATTAGATTTAACATAATGAACAGCATTTTGAAAAATGGGAAAACCATCTCCGCATTCCTTCAGTCCATTGCGTGTCCAGCGAGGATGCTGAGTTGGCTCTACATGTCTCTCTGGGTGTGGCATCATGCCCAGGATTTGACCAGTTGGATCGCAGATCCCAGCTATATTTTGAATCGATCCATTGGGATTCCATGGATATCCGGCATCCTCGCCACGTTCATTAACGTATTTGAAGATGGCTTGATGATTCGCCATGATTTTATTCAGGATGTTTTCGTCCTTTGCGACAAATTTTCCCTCCCCATGCGCTACGGGTAGATAAAGTGTCAATGCTTGTTCTTCCTTTATAAAAACGGATTTATTCGAACAAATTTTTAAATAAACCCAGCGATCTTCGAATTTGTTTGAATCGTTGAATGTCAACGTAGCTTCCTGATGATGTTTATTAAGAGATGGCAGCAGCCCCGCCTTTGTCAATACTTGAAATCCATTACATATTCCAAGAATAAGTTTTTTTTTATCAATAAAGGTTTGAATGTCCTCTTCTAAGTTGTATTGAATCTGATTTGCTAATATTTTGCCTGCAGACACATCATCTCCATAGGTAAACCCGCCGGGCAGGGTTAATATTTGATAGTCTTGAAGCATCTTCTTATTTGTCAGAAGCAAATTAATGTGGACTATATCCACCGTTGCCCCTGCCTTTTCAAAGGCGTATTGAGTTTCATAATCACAATTTGTTCCAGCAGTTCTAAGAATTAATACCTTCGGTAGTAACATATTTTTAATAGTAGCCTGCTAAAAGACATCATCGGTTCAAGACGAACCAAATATGCGGGTGAATGCTGTGTTTATCATGTATTATATAAAACCTAATAGCGACATACAAGAAATGTCTCTTGCTTATCGTTATTTAGTACTGAGATTTCATCGACTAAGAAGCGAAAATTATAGCAGAACAACCCCTTTTGTCAAACCTTCTTTTCCCTTGCATTTTATTTCTCGATAAGCTAACATTTATTCTTTAAAGGTAAATTTTTATTCATGTATTATATCTTAAAAATAGGCTTGTTTTATAGTTTTGTGTAGGGGGAGACATGTTCAAGATTATTGAAAAGACCAAGATTGCGGAAGCTACTTTTTTAATGAAGATTGACGCACCCAAAATTGCCAGCAGGAGGAAGGCAGGGCAATTCATTATGCTTCGTATAGACGAACCAGGCGAGAGGATACCCTTAACGATAGCAGGCTCTGATACTATTCGCGGAACGATTACCATTATTTTCCAGGTTGCAGGCGATACAACACGCCAATTGTCCACCTTAAACGCCGGCGATTATATTTTAGATATTGTGGGTCCTTTAGGGCATCCCACGCATATTGAAAATTATGGGACGGCTGTCTGTATCGGCGGAGGTTTGGGGATTGCTTTAGTTATGCCGATTGCTCAGGCGCTCCATGATGCGGGCAACCATGTGATCTCGATTATCAGCGCAAGGAATAAAGACCTCTTGCTCTGCGAAAAAGAGATGCAGGCATGCAGCAGTGAATTTGTAATTGCAACTGACGATGGATCCAAAGGCGCAAAAGGGTTTCCCACGCAAGTATTGCAGGAATTGATTAACAAGGGGACTAAAATTGATATCGTATTTGCAGTAGGTCCTGTGCCCCTGATGGCTGCGGTTAGTAAACTGACAAAACCGTATAATCTAAAGACGATCGTGAGTCTTAACCCGATCATGGTAGATGGAACAGGCATGTGCGGCGGTTGCAGAGTACTCATAGATAATAAACCAAAGTTTGTTTGCGTGGACGGCCCAGAGTTTGACGGACACCTTGTAGACTACAGCAACTTAATGCAGCGTCTGAAGACATACGCCAGCAATGGAAAGGATCCAGTCTTGCAGAGCGTAAGCAAAGACAGCTCATGCTGGAAACCGCCTGGTGAACGCACTGGTACTGCACATAAGCCGAGTGTTTCCATGCATGCCAAAGAGGGACATGAAGTTATCGATCAATTGGCAGAGGGACTTTCCGGCGCCGTAGCAGGCGGCGAAAAGGCAGGCGCAAAGAAGATGGGCGCTATTCCAAGACAAAAAATGCCAGAACAAGACCCATCAAACAGGATAAAAAATTTTGAAGAAGTGCCGTACGGATATACGCCTGAAATGGCACGCCAGGAGGCTTTGCGTTGTTTGCAGTGCAAGAAACCGCTTTGCCGAGATGGATGCCCTGTCAGTATTGATATTCCCGGTTTTATCAAACTTATTGCAGAAGGCGATTTCCTGGCTGCGGCACGCAAGCTCAAGGAGACAAATGCCTTGCCTGCCGTTTGCGGACGCGTATGCCCGCAGGAAGATCAATGCGAAAAAGTTTGTATCGTCGGTAAAAAATTTAAGCCCGTGGCGATTGGAAATCTTGAACGGTTTGTTGCCGACTATGAACGAACCCAAAACGCAGTGACTATACCAAAGCTTCCAGCAAAGACAGGTTACAAAGTGGCCATTGTTGGAGCAGGCCCCGCTGGACTTGCCTGTGCAGGCGAACTCATAAAAATGGGGCATGATGTAGCCATATTTGAAGCCCTGCACAAGGCTGGCGGTGTATTGGTTTATGGAATTCCTGAATTCCGACTCCCAAAAGCCATCGTAGAATCTGAGGTTGAGTACCTCAGAAAATTGGGCGTCAAAATCGAAACCAATGCTGTTATTGGAAAGGTGCAAACGGTGGATGAATTACTGAATAACGGTTTCGATGCTATCTTTGTTGGCACCGGGGCTGGGTTACCCATGTTTATGGGAATTCCAGGAGAAAATCTGAATGGCGTATACTCAGCTAACGAATACCTTACCAGGGTCAACTTGATGAAGGCGTATAATACAAAATATGCAACGCCAATTGCAATGCGGAAGAATGTGGCTGTAGTTGGCGCTGGAAACGTGGCAATGGATTCGGCAAGAACCGCTCTGCGTCTGGGAGCCGAGAATGTATATGTCGTTTACAGGCGTTCCAGAGACGAGATGCCTGCCAGGGTAGATGAAATACATCATGGCGAAGAAGAAGGGTTACAGTTTAAGTTCTTAACCAATCCGATAAAAATTTTGGGCGACGAAAAGGGGTGGGTCAGCGGCTTGGAATGTGTGAAGATGGAGCTCGGCGAACCTGACGAGTCGGGGAGAAGACGTCCTGTTCCCGTGAAAGGGTCAGAATTTGTGCTAAATGTGGAGTGTGTGATTATGTCCATTGGCAACGGTCCAAACCCATTGATTCCATCCACGACGCCTGATTTGCAGGTGAATAAATGGGGCAACATTGTGGCAGATTTAGAAAGCTGTAAGACAAACAAAGAGGGGGTTTTTGCTGGCGGCGATATTGTGACTGGCGCCGCAACCGTTATTCTGGCTATGGGCGCTGGAAAGAAGGCAGCGAAGGCAATTGACGAGTATGTAAGGTCAAAAAAGCCAGCCTCCACAATGGCTAGCTGCTGTAAATAAGGGTTACCTTCGGTAACGTCTTTTTTGACAAATGATATATTTTGTAGGGGCACGGAGCGCCGTGTCCCTACTTAAAATTTCCGGACAGCGATTGTAGAATGAAGATTACTTTGAATGGCGAATCAAGGGAATGCCCGGAGGGAACAACGGTAGAAAAATTACTTGACCTATGTAAGATTGACAAGAATCGTACCGCTGTAGAGTTGAATTTGCAGATCGTTCCCAGAAAGGAACTTTCTGCGCGAGTATTAAAGGATGCTGATATTCTTGAAGTCGTAACCTTTGTTGGCGGTGGATAAGATCGAAAAAAGTGTAGAAGATAAAAAATTAAAGATCGGGGGGTATGAATTTACCTCCCGACTTTTTGTTGGCACAGGCAAGTATCCTTCGATGGAGGTAATGTCAGATGCCTTAGAAGCCAGCGGTACCGAGGTGGTTACGGTTGCCGTTCGAAGGGTAAAGATCGATGATACAAGGTCTCTGCTTGATTATATTGACACAAAGAAATATAAGATTTTGCCTAATACAGCAGGGTGTTATTCTGCAGATGACGCTATCAGGACAGCCCGCCTTGCGCGAGAAACAGGCATGTCCGATATGGTCAAGCTGGAAGTGCTCGGCAATGAAAAAACACTTTTGCCCGATCCGATTGAAACGCTGAAAGCCACACAGGTTCTGGTAAAAGAAGGTTTTACCGTACTGGTTTACACTTCGGACGACCCCATTATCGCAAAGAAGCTAGAAGATGCAGGCGCTGCCAGTGTCATGCCAGCCGGTGCGCCGATTGGGTCGGGTCAGGGCATTTTAAACAAAAATAACATACGAATCATCCTCGAGTCCGCCAAGGTTCCTATTATTGTGGATGCCGGAGTCGGTACGGCGTCAGATGTGACTATTGTAATGGAACTCGGCTGTGATGGCGTGCTGCTGAACACGGGAGTTGCCCTTGCAAAAGACCCTGTACGCATGGCAAAGGCCATGAAACTGGCGTGTGAATCGGGGCGTCTTGCATTCCTCTCTGGTCGCATACCAAAAAGACTTTATGCAAAGGCCAGCAGTCCAGAAAGGGATTTCTGAACTTCATTTTACCTGCCTGTGTATTTTTTTACCCTAATTAAATGTTCAGGAATTTCAATCCCCGTTTACACGAGGACGAATCTTTATGATTCCCCTCTAAAAAGAGGGGATAAAGGGGTGTGTAAGTTTGCCGTAACACCCCCCCGGCCCCTCTTTCTAGAGGGGAGCTTAAAAATCGCTGCCGAAGGCGGCCTAATTTACTATGCTCGCTAAACGAATAATACCGTGCCTTGATGTCAAAGACGGACGCGTCGTTAAAGGAACAAATTTCCTTAATTTGAAGGATGCAGGCGACCCTGTAGAAATAGCCGCTTTGTATGACCAACAGGGCGCTGACGAGTTGACCTTTCTAGATATTACCGCTTCGTATGAAAACAGGGATATTATTCTCGATGTTGTAAGAAAGACTGCTGAACAGGTATTTATGCCGCTAACCGTGGGCGGAGGTGTTCGGAACATTGATGACATCCGCCGATTGCTGAAGGCAGGCTCCGATAAAGTTTCCATCAACACCGCTGCGGTTAAAGACCCGGAATTTGTTACGAAGGCAGCAAGGCGATTTGGAAGTCAATGTATTGTGGTGGCAATTGACGCAAAAAAAGCAAAAAGCAGTATTGATTCAACAAGATGGGAAGTTTATATAAATGGCGGTAGAACACCTACTGGATTGGACGCTGTTGAATGGGCGAAGGAAGTTGAATCAAGGGGGGCAGGTGAAATACTCCTCACCAGTATGGACTGCGACGGCACAAAGGATGGATTTGATCTTGAGTTGAACAGGGCTATATCTGATGCGGTCAATATCCCTATTATTGCGTCTGGCGGGGCGGGTAAACTAGAACATTTCTACGATGTTTTTACAAAGGGGAAAGCAGATGCAGCCCTGGCTGCCTCTATTTTCCATTATCGAGAAATTACCATACAAGAGGTGAAAGAGTATTTGATTAAAAAGGGCATTAACATTAGAAAAAATACGTCCCTTTCCTGAGTAGTACTGTAAATTTATTGTATCAATTTGGTTTTTTGAAAAACACTCAATATCAAACACCCCCCTAAATCCCCTCTTAATAGAAGGGACTTACATCCCTCCCTGTTTACGGGGAGGGACAGGGTGGAGTTTCCCTTCTATCAAGACTTCGCCGTGAACGACTCAGTCAGCGGAAAGAGAAAAGGAAGAAAAGGGGACAAATCTTTCAAATTGACATCATTCCTCGACGATAAAGATTTAGCCCCTTTCGCTCTCAACTACGATTCTCACAAACCTTCTTGACGTTTGCGATATGATGAGGTTGTCGTTTATGCCTATTTTCCCCTCCTGGGTAAGCGAAACCGCTTGCGAATATCAACGACGAGAACAATCCGCCTCTGCACATTGACA
>JAGWZR010000383.1 GCA_018968795.1 Planctomycetota bacterium
AAGTGAACCACTCCCCAGCCTAAAGGCTGGGGCTTCAGGTAAAAACCCATGAATGGCCTCCGCTTCGCTCCGGGCAGCCATTCATCCCCAAGCTCAAAAGCTTGGGGTTTTCTGGCTGATTTTATAAAATTATGCAAGGAAAAGATAAAATAGATTTAAAGACTGGTGCAAAGAAAAAGCTTTTTGGGCAATTGTTAAAAGATAAAGGATTTGTAACGGAGGCTCAAATTCAAGAGGCATTAGCTTTACAATACCGGAAGTATGCCGTACTAGGGGACATCCTTGTGGGCCTTAATTTCATAACCAATGAGCAAATTATGCAAGCCTTGAGCGAATATCTGGAATTAGAGATTGAAAACATCGAGGATGTAGAAATTCCACGCGACGTTATTGGTTTGGTGCCATCTGCCATTGCTCAATTATATCGCGTAATTCCTATCCGCTATGATGAAGGAACTCGTACCCTTACGATTGCTCAAGTCGACGCCTTAGATCTGCAAACCCTGGATGATCTAAGATTGATATTTAAATATTCGATAAAACAAGTCCTTTGCCCCAGAGAAATGGTTATCAGCGCCTTAGAAAAATACTATCCAAAAAAGCACGAATCTGTGGAATTACTATTACAAGAGCTCAAGGAAGATAAGTCGTCCACCGAACTTATTAAAGCCGATCATATTGATATTGAAGAAATAGTTAAGCTGGCTGATACCGCCCTGGTAAAAAAATGGGTTAGTCTTATGTTTTTGGATGCGATAACAGAGAAAGCCAGTGATATCCATTTCGAGGCTTTCGAAGAGGAATTTAAAGTTAGATACCGTATCGATGGCGTACTGTACGAAAGAATTTCTCCGCCAAAGCAGCTAGGAATTCCTATTATCTCACGAATAAAAGTTATGTCTGGTATGGATATTTCCGTACGAAGATTACCTCAAGATGGACGCATTAAATTAAACGTTGGAGGCGCGCCAATCGATTTACGCGTCTCTACACTTCCCACAAAATTTGGAGAAAGCGTCGTTATACGTCTATTAAATAAATCCGCTGTGTCGTTAGATTTGAATACATTAGGATTGCGCCCCGAAGAATTAAAGTTGATGCGCCAATTATTAAACAAACCGAATGGAATAATCCTTGTTACCGGTCCAACAGGTTGTGGGAAAACAACGACCTTATACGCCGCGCTAAATTATTTAAATGAAATTAGCACGAAAATCATTACTACGGAGGATCCAGTAGAATACGAGATTAACGGCCTTATTCAGATGCAGGTAAATCCAGCTATAGATGTAACTTTTGCAAATTGTCTGAGGGCAATTTTAAGACAAGACCCTGACATAATCCTCGTAGGTGAGATACGAGATGAAGAAACATCCCAAATTGCTATTCAATCAGCGCTGACAGGACATTTGGTTTTTAGCACTTTACACACCAGCGATGCGCCCACTACGGTAACACGTTTGATTGATATGGGTATCAAACCTTATCTTATCTCCTCTACCGTAGAAGCCGTTATTAGTCAAAGATTAGTACGCAAGATATGTGACTCGTGTAAAGAAGAATATAAGCCGGCCGATGAATCCTTAAAAGAACTCAATCTTGAAAGGCAAGACATTAAAGAGAAAAACTTTTTCAGGGGTAAGGGGTGTAGTAACTGCCG
>JAGWZR010000384.1 GCA_018968795.1 Planctomycetota bacterium
AATTGAAGTGTGCGTCATAATGATTGGGATTTAGTTCTAATGCCTTTTTAAATTCAGTAATCGCCTCGCTATACTTTCCTTTATTATAGAGGAGAAGCCCTTCTTTATTGTGATAATTTACCTTGTTTCCACAACCTGCTACAACAATGTAAAGTAGTAATATGCATATCCACCTTATACCTGTATTAATTGTTTTCAGTCTTAACATATTTTAATCTTCCTGTAAAGCATCAGATCGGGCATTGAGGCTTTAGGTAAAACAACCGCCTAATCCCCTCTCTCCAATATCTAGATACAAAACATGAATAGCTATACCAAAATATTAAACATGCCATTTTACTTATTACCTAACATTAACCTATTATAATTGTGTATACAACTTATAGAATCCTATATTTTTATACACAAGATTGGCAGCTAAAAAATTTGGCGCTTCGTTGCATGGATTGGGTTTTAATTCAACAACATCAAAACCTACTACTTTACGCTCTTTATATACTTTACGTAAAAAATCTATAGTTTTATACCACCCCAAACCACCTGGAACAGGCGTGCCTGTTGCAGGCATAATGGATGTATCCAATCCATCTACATCCAAAGTAATATATACGTAATTATCTAACGTTTCTAGGGCTTCCTCATGCCAGTCATCGTTGTCGTAAATATCCTTCGCATAAAACACCGCAACACAATCTTTATTTTTCTTTACAAATTCCTTTTCTTCTCCCGACACCACTCGTACGCCAAAACTCGTTACTTTACATTTTAAGTCCTCAACAACTCTCCTCGATACACTTGCATGACTATATCGAGTCCCGCCAAATTGTTCCATCAAATCAAGATGGGCATCCAATTGAAGAATGGATAACTTTTTGTATTTTTCTTTATAGGCTTTTATTACCCCTTGCGATATGGAATGTTCACCGCCCAATGTCACCAAGAATTTGCCATCTTTTACAATTCGCTTACTGACGTTATAAACTGCATCAATTACCTTCCTTGGATTGGTATGTATTTCTTCTATATTTAACGTTCCAACAGTAAAAATCTCTATAGAATAAATTTCACCTAATTCATCATCATAAGGCTCTACATTAACCGATGCATTCAATATCGCATTCGGACCTATCTTAGTCCCCGCCTGGTATGTGGCTGTTCCATCGAAAGGCACCCCCATAATCACAACCTTAGATTTTTTGTAGGCTTCACTGTCACTTTTGGAATCGTACGGAAATGCACCAAACTGCAGTGAGCCTAACACGTGCTCTCTGATGTCGCTCAGCATAAATTTCTCCAGTACCTGTTATAAAGTTCAAAATGTTTAATAAACAAAAAAGGCATCTTAGAAAAGATGCCTTTTTTGTTCTATCAACTTGCGAGGTATAAGCGTCATTTATTGCTATCGCGTCTCTCTCCTTTTTCTCAATATTGCAGCTCCAAACATAATCACCACCACAATACCGATAATACCGCCTATTGTCCCCGCAACACTCTTTCTGCCTTTTGCAGCCACAAGTTCATCTACCTTTTTTCCTCTCTTCAGCGCTATCGCCTGGCTTTCCAGTATATTAATCTTCTGATAGACTTTAGCAGCGCCATACCACCATGCGATATCCTGCTGGCCATGCGCTACGCCTTTGTAAGCATGTGCCTTATCACC
>JAGWZR010000077.1 GCA_018968795.1 Planctomycetota bacterium
TCCTTTCATTGTGCCAGTAATAGTTTCTAAATTCTACCGCCAGCGGCATATCTGCAAGCCTGTCTTTGAAAATTTTCAGGTAGTCGTAGTTGTCCTTCGTTGCGTGGAAACTATAGGGAAACTGCGCCAGGATTGCGGTCAATCTGCCCTCTTTTTTTAAGGGTTCTACAGCATGGAGGAAGTGTTTGAATGCCTCGTTATTGTCCAAGAGTTTTCCCGTACCCTTGTCTCTTATTTCGTGGGTGAGTGATTTATGCGCCTTGACGGTAAATTCAAAATCTTTGGTAGTCTTTCTTATCATACCCTCAAATGATTTTTGAGAAGGTATGGTGTAGTAAGTGGAGTTTATCTCTGTTATCGTGAAACCCAGCTTCTTTTCATAATACTCGAGCATGTCCGCTTTTTTAATATTGGGAGGGTAGATGTTGCCCATCCAGTCTGGGAAGGAAAAGCCTGATGTGCCAACCTTAATCACAATTTCGTATATTTCTGTTCCTTGGTTTTAAACTTTTGCACACTTTTCACCTTTGCGGTGAAGTGGACGTTACGATTTTATCGCCTGCATACCGCTCTCGAGTGCCTGTTTATTAATGGCAAACAAATTCCCTTTTTTCCCTTTTAGTATTGCATGCAATTGACCCAAAATATGATCGGCGGAGAATAATTTTTTAATCGCAAGATAAGCACCCAACATAACAACATTCGAGACCAGCACATTCCCTAATTTGCTAGCAATTTCTGTTGCTGGAATTTTATATATTCTTGCGTCAGGAGGATCGTTTAATTTAATCATAGTGGCGTTCAAGAGGAGTAATCCGTCTGGTCTTAGCATCCCCTTAAATTTTTGATATGAGGGTTGGTTCATTACAATAAGGGTGTTGGCATCCTCGATAAGTGGAGAGAATATTTCTTCGTTTGAAATGATAAGGTGATAAACAGCCGTTCCGCCTCGAACTTCGGTGCCATAGGAGGGGAAATATGTTACATATTTGCCGTCGGTCATTGCCGCTTGCGCGAGTAATTTTCCCAGCAACATCATTCCCTGTCCACCAAATCCCGCTAAGATTACCTTTTCCGTCATACACTAATTTTGTAATAACTCAATTCACCGCTGAAAACGCAGAGATTTTTATTAAAAATAATGTTAATTTTTGATTCTATGTTCCCGCTGTATCCTCTGCGCACTCTGTAGTGAAAATTTAATTTTCCCAATCTTTTACCACCCCTAATGGAAAGGCACTGGACATTTCTTCATCAATATATTTCATCGACTCATTGGCATCCATTCGCCAATAAATGGGGCAAGGGGATAGAATTTCTATGAGAGAAAATCCCTTTTTCTCTGTCTGAGTTCTAAATCCTTTTTCAAGCGCTTTTTTCGTCTTTCGAACGTTCTCTGGAGAAGAGACGCTGACCCTTTCTAGATAACTACTGCCTTCTAGCACAGCCAGCAATTCACATATACGGATAGGGTATCCATAGTTTATGGGGTCTCGCCCTGACGGTGTCGTCGCAGTTTTCTGCATTAATAAAGTTGTTGGAGCCATCTGACCATTGGTCATACCATAAATAGCATTATTGACAAAGATAAAGGTAATATTTTCCGCCCTGTTTGCGGTATGAATAATTTCTGCCATTCCAATTGCCGCCAAATCGCCGTCTCCTTGATAAGCAAACACAACACGATCTGGATGGACTCTCTTTATACCTGTGGCCACAGCAGGTGGACGACCGTGAGCAGCTTCACACATATCTATATCAAGATAATTATAAGCAAGAACAGCGCATCCAACAGGCGCTAGCCCAATGGTTTTGTCCCGTATTCCCCACTCGTCAATGATTTCAGCAATTAATCTCATAACAATTCCATGCCCGCACCCCGGACAAAAATGTGTTGCTGTATCAATAAGCATTTTTGGTTTTTCGTATATGGATTGCATATCATTTAACCTCGGTTAATTGTAATAGCGTATGCGCGACTCGGTTATCCGGCACAATTTCCGCTATTTTCTTGATTATTTCCAAAGATGTAGGTACGCCTCCGCCGGTTCTTCCATAAAAATGAACCGGGCATCTACCCTCAACCGATAGTCTTACATCCTCAACCATTTGTCCCGCGCTCATTTCAACCGTTAATATACATTGCACCATTTCTGACATTTTACGAATAATATCTGTGGGAAATGGCCATAAGGTAATTGGACGAATCAGTCCTACCTTAAATTCAAACCGATGGCTCTTCTTAACGACCTCCTTACATATACGTGCAGAAGTACCATAAGCGACCAGAATTATATCGGCATTATTTACGTTAATAGCTTCATAACGAACTTCATGCTCTGCAATCATTTTATATTTCTTTTGCAAATGCGCATTGAACTCTTCCAGCTCACCCTTAACAGGATAAAATGATTTTATAACATTCTTCTTTCTACCCGCAGCTCCTGTCAGCGCCCAATTTTTGATGGGAAGATTCTTTTGGGGTTTTTTGTGAAATTCCATCGGCTCCATTAATTGCCCGATCTGTGCATCACCTAAAATCATGACAGGGTTTCTGTATTTATCGGCAAGGTCAAAAGCGTCGTAGACAAGATCAGCCATCTCTTGGACGGAACAGGGTGCAAGCACAATGGTATGATAGTCACCATGTCCTCCGCCTTTTACGGCCTGAAAATAGTCTGCCTGTGACGCTGAGATATCGCCTAATCCAGGCCCACCCCGCTGTATATTAACAATCACACATGGAAGTTCGCTTCCGGCCAAATAGGAAATCCCTTCTTGTTTCAGACTAATACCGGGGCTGGAGGAAGAGGTCATTGCACGGCCACCCGCTGCGGCGCTACCGTACACCATATTGATCGCTGCAATCTCGCTCTCGGCCTGAATGAAAGTACCGCCAACCTGGGGCATCCTCACTGACATATAATTGATAAGCTCATTTTGAGGAGTAATAGGATAGCCATAATAATACCTACAACCGGCTTGTATAGCCGCTTCCGCAGCAGCTTCATTTCCTGTTAATAACTGTTTCACTATGATATGTCCTCGATATAAATTGCTTTAAAATTCATCATTATCTATAAATTTCTATCGCCGTATCTGGACACATGATTGCACATTTCTTGCAGCCATCACATTCTGCGTCTTCTCTAAACTTCACAGGGTGCAAGCCTTGTTCGTTTATAATATCGGATATTACCAACGACTCGTTGTGGCATACCGGTATGCAGAGGAGACATCCCTTACAATACTTTTCCTTTATTTTAATTACTGCCATAATTTGGATGTCCTCCCCAATGCAATTTCTCACGCAATACATCGTAAAATGTTCTTGCGCCAGTATCAATCATCTGAACTTCAATATCTGAGCGTTCAACCTTTATTTTGTCGCCTATCTCTAACTCTGTAAAGACTTGACCATCAACTGTAACGCCAATACCATTCATCTGAGATAATAGTTCCAGTTCAATTTTTACATTTCCTGAAACAACCAATGGCCGATTCGTGAGGGTATGCGGACATATAGGCACAATGACAAACGCATTTAAATCAGGTGTTAAAATTGGTCCTCCGGCAGATAAAGAATGTGCCGTTGAACCTAAAGGGGTCGATATTATTAAACCATCAGCCCTATAGGTTGATACATCTTCCCCATTAATATTTAATTTTACAGAAATTAATCTCGACAAAGACGAACGAGAAATTACCGTATCGTTAATTCCCACTGATTCATTTATGGTGTTACCGGTACGCTCGACCCGACACAAAAGGAGCATCCTTTTGCGTATCAAATAGTTCCCTACAAAAATTTTTTCTAAACAAGCACATACATCTTTTTCTACGAGTTCTGCCAGGAAACCAAATTTTCCCATGTGCACACCTACGATCGGTATCTGATTTCTCCCAAGTCCTCTACAAGTAGAAAGAATTGCTCCATCTCCGCCAAAAACTACGGCCATTTCTGCCGCCATTTTTTCAAATTTCTTTTCTTTCGATAAGTCAATCACATCTATACTTACCTGTTTCTCAAACCACGGCTTTAATCGGTAAATCACATCATGAATCTTTTTCTTACTTAAGTCGCCTAAGACCAGTATTTTTTTCATTCTTTTAAACAGTCAAACGCCGCTTCCCTGCCTTCGTAAATGAACTAGAGATATCCATTAATTCAAGCGTTGCAATAAATTTATCGGCAATCCCGTTCTCATCCAAACCCAAGTTTTTTAGCATCAAATTCCTAGGACCATGCTCAATAAAGCGATCAGGAATACCTAGTCTTACAATTTTGCCCGTAGCCTCTCTTTCATCAGAAACGAGTTCAAGCACCGCCGAACCAAAACCACCCATCAGTACATGGTCTTCCACGGTAATTATCAATTTATGATTCCTGACCAATTCTAAAATAAGTTCCTTGTCAAGAGGTTTGGCAAACCTTGCATTCACTACAGTAACTTCCACGCCTTTCTCACTGAGCTTTTCTGCAGCTCGTAAGCATCGATATACCATAGCGCCATAGGCAAAAAGAACCCCATCTGTTCCCTCTCTCAATATTTCGGCCTTTCCAATTTCAAATGACTCATATTGTGAACTAAGTTTTTCTTCAGGAATATCCTCTTTAGGATATCGTATCGCCACAGCTTTACCTGAATCTAAGGCAATATTAAGCATAGATTTTAGTTCATTCCCGTCTTTTGGCGCCATTAAGATTATTTCCGGCAGATTACGAAGATATGCAATATCAAATACGCCGTTATGTGTAGGACCGTCATTACCAACAATCCCCGCTCTATCAAGCACAAATACGACTCCGTTTCGTTGTAGACAAATGTCATGAAACACTTGATCAAAAGCCCTTTGCAAGAATGTCGAGTAAATGGCTACTACAGGTTTTAATCCCCCTACAGACAGTCCATTTGCCAGACCAACGGCGTGTTGTTCACAAATCCCAACGTCGTAAAATCGATCTGGAAATTTCTTGCTAAAAGAAACCATGCCCGTTCCATCAGGCATAGCTGCTGTAATGCCAACTATCTTTTGATCAGCCTTTGCAAGTTCTACAATGGTATCTCCAAAAACCTTGGTATAAGAAATTTTTTTGGGATCATTTGCAACATGCGTAATCTTTCCCTCGCACATTTCAAAGTTACCGGAGCTGTGATATTGTGTTGGATTTTGAAATGCCGGTTCAAAACCTCGGCCCTTCTCAGTAACTACATGCAACAGTAAAGGACCTTCAAGTTTTTTAATATCATGCAACGTCTCAATTAATATTCGAAAGTTATGCCCATCAATTGGACCAAAATAATTAAATCCAAGGTCTGTAAATATCTGACCTGGAACAGTTCCCCCCTTTATTAGTTCAACAATGTTTTCTAATGTTTTTTCGACCGGCTTGCCGAACACTGGAAGAAAATTCAATAAATTATGAACATCTTTTTTGAGATCGGCATAGAGTGAAGTCGTTCTGATCTTATTAAAATATTTTGAAAAAGCACCTACCGTATTGGATATAGACATCTCATTATCATTGAGCACTACCAATAAATTTTTCTTAAGGTCACCAGAGTGGTTCAACGCTTCCAAAGACATCCCTGCCCCTATAGCACCGTCACCTACGACGGCAACAATCGATCTCTTGCACCCGAGAATTGCATCGGCACAAGATATTCCTAAAGCGGCCGATATAGCATTCCCACTGTGACCGCAAGTAAATGGATCATAGATACTCTCGTTTTTGTCCGGAAAACCACTCAGCCCTTTATATTGCCTTAAGGCTGGAAACTTAGATTTCCGACCTGTAAGGATTTTGTGGACATACGCTTGGTGGCCAACATCCCATACAATTTTATCCTTCTTAAAATCGAAACAGTAATGCAACGCAATAGTTAATTCAACCACACCAAGATTTGAGGAAAGATGTCCAGGATTTTTTGAAACAACATCCACGATTAATTCGCGAATTTCCATTGCGAGCTTAGGCAGGTCTTCTGGTTTCAACTTCTTCAAATCTTCTGGATATTCAACACAATCCAATAGTTTACTCATATTCCATCACTTTAGTTTAAATCCAAAATTTTATCAAATATTCAATAAACAATTCATTTTGAATCGCCGGTTTCATTATTTCCAGCCTCAAAATCTTTGGTACGGAAAATTCCATTTTCGTCTTTCATTAAGATTTGTATCTTTTTTTCTGCATTTTCCAACATGGCAATGCATTGTTTATACAGTTTAATACCATTTTCATATTCAGATAAGGTTTTATCTAGTGATAAATCACCCTTCTCGAGTCGTTCAATAATGTCTTCTAACCCCTTTAATGCATCCTCAAATTTTACCTTTGCCATGGATTGTAAATTTTACAAATCTATCCGCTAAAAATATTTTACATCTTACTTCAATATCTCAACTACAGAAGACACAAAGCCACCTTGAAACAACCGAGTCCTCATCCTTTTACCAATTGTCAATCCTTCACTTGATTTGACAGGCTTGTCTTCTTCCACATTCGTGGTAATTGAATAACCTCTATTTAATACTTTTAAGGGACTCACATTATCCAATCTATTTGCAAAACCAATCAATCGCTGCCGTTCTAATTCCACGATGTGCTTTCTTCTGGTAACAAGCCTTTGCGTAATTTCATCCAACTCCTGCTGTAGCCTGAAAACTTTATCAAATGGTCTCTTAAATGAAAAACTATTCTTAATTCCTTGCATTCTGCTTTTCATAAGCAATATTTTATTATACAAATATTGAATAAGTCTAGCTTTAATTTTTACTAATGAATCTTCTAACTGATCATACCGTGGAACAACTAACTCGCCTGCCTCTGTAGGTGTGAGCGCCCTTTTATCCGCAACCAAGTCAGAGATAGTCACATCAATTTCGTGTCCAACCGCAGAAATAATGGGAATTTTTGAAGCATAGATGCTACGCGCAACCACTTCCTCATTAAATGCCCATAAATCCTCTAAACTACCCCCTCCCCTTCCTACAATCATTACATCGATATCGGAAATGGCATTCAAATCTCTGATCGCCTGAGCAATCTCCTGCGCTGCACCTTCGCCTTGCACTTTTACTGGATAGATGAGAATCTCTACTCTAGCAAATCTTCTGTTGATCACATTTAAGATATCTCTGATTGCAGCACCTGTTATAGATGTTACAACGGCAATTTTTTTGGGAAGCAGCGGCAGTGGTTTTTTGTGTACAGGGTCAAATAGGCCTTCTTTTTCGAGTTTTTCCTTTAATTGCAAAAAGGCTAGCTGCAATGCCCCAATACCTTTTGGTTCAATACTTTCAATAATCAATTGATACTGACCACGAGACTCGTAGACAGTAACAGAGCCAAAAGTTAAAACCTCCATCCCATCCTTTAACTCGAATTTTACCTGATTTGCAACAGATTTAAATATAACAGCCTGAAGCTGTGCATCGGTATCTTTGAGTGTTAGATACATGTGTCCTGATGTAGGCTTCTTTAAATTGGAAACTTCACCTACAACCCATAAGTTAAAAAATTCCTGTTCAAGAGAACCGCGTATCTTCCGTGTAAGTTCAGAAATCGTTAGTATCTTGTTTCGATTCTTTGCAGTATTCCACAATAAGGGCAACGTGTTTGTAGAATTCATTTAATCACTTTCTTTTACTTCAATTCTCTTTATATTGTCAGCTTTCCCCGTTTGACTATCAACAACTACCTTCACGCCATTAATACGGATATCCTTTTCTGCCACATCAAATCGGGTGGGCATCTGCGTCACAACAGCCTTCAATACACACTCAATCCTTCTTCCCAAGATCGATTCATGCGGACCCGTCATTCCCAAATCACTTATAAAGGCTGTTCCTTTCGGCAATATTTTTTCATCCGCAGTGGGCACGTGGGTATGCGTACCGACAACGGCACTTACCTTACCATCCAAATACCACCCTAGTGCAATTTTTTCTGAAGTTGCCTCTGCATGTATATCCACAAAAATTATCTTTGTTTCTTTTGAGATACTTTTTAGAATCTCATCGGCGGTCCTAAAAGGACAATCTATAGGTTTCATAAATACCCGGCCCAATAAATTAATAACACCTATCGGATTCCCCAACTTGGAATTCTTTACAACATAACCTTTCCCAATTGCTAAAGGTGAATAATTAGCCGGTCTCAAGATATTTCTATTGGTTTCTAATGCGTGCAATATTTCCTTTTTATCCCAAACATGATCACCTGTGGTTATAACATCGATACCACAAGAAAAAAGCTCTTCGGCTATTTCCCCTGTAATACCAGCACCGCTAGCGGCATTTTCACCGTTTGCAATGCAAAAATGTATGTTCTCTTTGTCAATAAATGGCCTTAATTTATCTTTTAATATTACACGCCCTGGTTTTCCTACTATATCACCAATAACCAAGACGTTGATTTTCATTAAACATTCTTTCCATAAATATGTTTAAATTTCCGTATCAAACGTTTTTCTACATCCGGAGGGACAAATTGATTTACGCTGCCTCCTAAGCTAACGGCTT
>JAGWZR010000078.1 GCA_018968795.1 Planctomycetota bacterium
ACACTTTCGCCTGAAGATGAATTGGAAGAAACCTATGAAAGAGAAGCCATGGAACATCTCTTAGAAGTAATTGACAAAAGAGAAGCCATGGTGATAAAAATGCGATACGGATTGGAAAATGGCGAGATTAAAACTCTGGAAGAAATTGGGAAACTATTGAATATAAGTCGTGAACGCGTCAGGCAAATAGAAAACGAGACTATTCGAAAATTACGTTATATTCTAACGAAAGAGAAATAACCGTGGACGATTTAAAAAAACTAGTGCGCGATGTCCCTGACTTTCCCAAAAAGGGCATTATCTTCAAAGATATTACACCCCTATTGCAAAATCCAGAAGGACTCAGAAAGACAGTTGAAACGATTTCTAACCATTATAAAAACAAAAAGATTGATATTGTAGTTGGCGCCGAAGCGCGTGGTTTTATCTTGGCTCCCACCATTGCCTTTAACATTGGCGCTGGATTCGTTCCCGTCAGGAAACCTGGTAAACTACCTTACGAAAAGATTAGCATGAGCTACGCGCTTGAATATGGGACGGATACGCTTGAAATTCATAAGGACGGCATTAAAAAAGGACAACAAGTTCTCATGGTAGATGATTTATTGGCGACAGGCGGAACAATGGCTGCTTGCTGCAAATTGGTTGAATCTTTGGGTGGGAAAATTATAGGGTGTGCCTTTTTAATTGAGTTGGCTTTCCTAAATGGCAAAAAAGCCTTGAACAAATATGACGTACTCTCTATTATAAAATATTAAAAATATTTAGTTGGCTTATCTGATTCCCTCATTTTAAAGTTATTTCAATTGACTGGCCTTCTTTCCAGATTTGGTTAAATACTTTCGCATTCTTTAACGCATCTATCACCTGTTTTTCAATCCACATAATAACATCGCTATAGCCACAGCTAAAACACCTGACCATCATAGGAGCTTTCATCTGTTTTACAGCCACAGAAATAGATTCTCCTCCGCAGTTTGGGCACTTGGTTGAGGAAATTACAGCTTTATATTTTTCCCCAATTTCTTTATTTGGATTTGAAAAATGTTCTGACATTTTTATACTCCTTTAAAAGTGTCGAATATATCAATATTGAATGCGCCTTTTAAAACAAATCTTCTCAAAAAAAGGTTTCAAAAAATTTATTGCGTTCACGATTTTTATTACAAGTCCGTAGATTTAACGATCTTTTTTGTAAGGGTGGTGGGCGCTAGTGGATTCGAACCACTGATCCCTTGCGTGTGAAGCAAGTGCTCTAGCCGCTGAGCCAAGCGCCCGCAACATTGCTCGATATTTTATTAAATAATTGCACTGAATTCCATGAAAAATATTTACGCCACATTAATTTTATTACCCTGTAGCATCATTCATCGTTGTCATACATTTGGCTTTGTTGAAATATGTGGGGTTATACCTTGTTCACCTTGCATTTCCGCAAGAACCTTGGCGCTCTTGTCAAGCGGAGAGAGTTCTTCTATTTCCTTCTTGCTTCCAGCGCCCAGCGTTTTGAACTTTCGCGCAGAAAGAAGCACACGCCCTTCGAATGACGCTACGGCCGCATTAAATGCTTCAACTGCCTTACTAAGAGACCCTCCGAGTTTCGTCAAATGTTCTACCATTGTGGCAATACGCTCGTGAAGCTCCTGGCCGAGTTCACTAATTTTTTGAGCGTTTTCGACTACCTGCTCCTGCCGCCAGCCGTAATGCACGGCGCGCAGTAGTGCAATCAGCGTAGTTGGCGTTGCCAGGATGACACGCTGGTTGACCCCCTCCTCTATGAGTGATGGTTCCTGCTCAAGCGCTGCGCTGAAAAACGTCTCGCCCGGCAGAAAGAGCACCACAAATTCAGGGGTAGGTTGGAATTGATCCCAATAGGATTTGGCGCTCAGTTTGGAAATGTGAGACCGAATCTGTTGCGCATGTTCCTTGAGTTTGGCTGAACGCTGGTCATCGTTTGAAGACTCCAGCGCTTCGAGGTAAGCCTTCAGAGGCGCTTTAGCGTCGACAACAATATTCTTGCCTCCCGGCAGTCGCACGATGACGTCCGGCCGCAGCCGGCTATCTTCCGTTATTGCGGTTTGTTGCTGGTAAAAATCGCAACGTTCCAACATGCCCGCAATCTCAACTACCCTCTTCAACTGTATTTCTCCCCAATTGCCTCGAACCGTTGGCGCTCTGAGCGCCTTGGCCAGATTGCCTGTTTCAGACTGCAACTTCTCCTGTGTGTAGATAAGGGATTTGACCTGCTCTGTCAGACTTCCGTAAGCAAGCTGGCGGGCATTCTCTAATTCCCGAACATGAATATCAACCTTCTCCAGTGATTGTTTAATAGGTGTAACGAGATTTTCCACAGCCTTTTGTCTTTGTTCGAGGTCGCCCTTTGCTTCGGCCTGGTATTTTTCCAGGGTTGCTTTTGCCAGTTCCAGAAAGGACTGATTATTGCTTTTCAGTGCTTCGGCTGAAAGGGCTTGAAAGGCATCGCGCAGTTTCATGCTGGAGTCGTTAAGAATGGCAAGTTTCTCGTCAGCAGCCTTGCGCTCATGTTCGAGTGTGGTTTCTAGTCGTGCGACTGATTGGTTGAGTCTAGAGATCACTTCGTTCTTTTCATTTAGGCCTGCCCGTGCATTTCCCAAATCATGTTGAGACGCAGTAAGCCGTTCGTTTAACATAGCGCTGCGTGACCGGCAAATCAGCCAAGTGATAACACCTCCGACCAAAACCCCACTGACTACAGCAATGATTAACCAGAGAATTTCCATAGTTATTAAAATTATTATTTTTTAGCTATGTTCTTATAGCTACAGAACTGCAAAACAATAACTATTTCACCGTCATAATACATGAAATTCCTTTAAAACGTCAACTAAATTAGGACAGAAACCACCGGTTTGTTTCTTCATTGTGGCGGAACTTTACGTGTTTATCGTTCGTCTTTCTTGCAAACAAGTGGTATCTCGGAAACAGGGTACTAATACGGCTGGGTGAAAAAATCCAGAAGCGCCTATTTCTCAGATATTACAAGACGATTGGAGAGTGCTTGCTTAATACTCAAGCTTTGGAAAATGTCTGTGCAGGCCAAAAGTAAAGTTCGAGACGGTATGAAAGTTCGCTGTACTTCTAACGTAACAAGAAATGGAGAGTGAAATTCAAATCAACCTGCTTGCTTTTTTGAAACAACTTCAGGTATTATTTGATACATGGAGTCTAACTGTTTGCATCACAACTTCCGTGATATAAAATTGGCTCCCCCGGTAGGATTCGAACCTACAACCAACCGGTTAACAGCCGGCTACTCTACCATTGAGCTACAGGGGAACCTTTTATACAATTATTGCAAATAATCAATCAATCTGGACAATTCCTTTTTCATATCTTCGCGATGGACAATCATATCTAGAAAGCCGTGCTCTAATAAGAATTCAGCCGTCTGGAAACCCTTCGGAAGGGAACGTTTTATTGTTTCTTGAATAACTCTTGGGCCAGCGAAACCTATCAACGCCCTCGGCTCAGCCATCGTAATATCAGACAAAGAGGCGAAACTGGCCATTACACCACCCAGCGACGGATCTGTTAATATCGATATATATAAACCGCCTGCCTCTTGGAATCGTGATATAGCAGCGCTCGTTTTTGCCATTTGCATCAGAGAAAAGACCCCCTCCTGCATTCGAGCACCCCCTCCAGAACCAGAAATAATAATCAAAGGCAACTTTAATTCCTTAGCCTTTTCTGCTAATCGAGTAATCTTTTCTCCAACCACGGAGCCCATGCTTCCCATAATAAAACACGGATCCGTGATGCCAATCATAACCTCTTTACCCTTGATCTTTCCTTTTCCGACAATTGCAGCCTCTTTTAGCCCTGTAGTTCGCTGTTCTGCGGCTATCCTTTCCGGATATGTTATCCGATCCTTAAAATTCAAAGGATCGCACGGTGCCATGCTGCCCCACATTTCTTCAAAACTATTTTCGTCAAGCAAGAGTTTTAATCTCTCTCTGCTGAAGATCCGAAAGTGGTGATTACATTCAGGACAAACGAACATCTTTTCTTCAACGGTTTTTTTATACACCATGCCCTTACAGCCATCGCAACGCGTCCATAAGCCATCAGGCATATCCTTTTTTTTTCTAAAAAAAACCATTGGTAAACATCTCCCACTTATCAGAAAATTCTTATCTATCTAAAAGAACAAGGAAATTTAGCCGTCAGAAAGCAGTATTGGTCCACTTAGAAGTAACACAATCATCTTAAAATTCAGATAGGTATTCTTCCCTAGTTTATAACCTTTTCACTAAAAAACAAGTTATTTTTAGAGCCAAATGTACGGTAAAAATTAAAATTTTTGAGATGATACAAAAATTTATATGTTTACTCTTTTATAGTATTACCTTGTAAAAACTTCTTTTTTTGCAAGTTTTTTTACACCCCCCTGCGTCCCCCCTTGCAAAGGGGGGGGAAAGAGAGGGGTTGTTTTGGTTGCGGCTGTGCTGCGCTAGGCTATTCCTTTCTATTGACCTCTTCCGCCATCTGTCTGAGATTTTTAATTGCACTAAAGGGATCGCTTGTTTTAAAGATTGCAGATGCGGCAACTATTACGTTAGCTCCTTGCTGGACAACCTGAGAAATATTCTCTATTGTAATACCGCCATCTACTTCTATATCCATTTTACCCGGCGCCACGCTGCGCAGTTTCGCGATCTTTGGTAAAACCTTTGATATAAATTTCTGCCCTGCAAAGCCTGGATTCACAGACATGACAAGCACCATATCTACCATATCTAAGAGGTTTTCAACTATCTCGGTGGAAGTATCCGGATTCATCGATACGCCAACCTTCAGCCCTGTACCCCTAATCAACGAAATCACTTCTTCAGGTTTTTTTGTAGCTTCGATATGAAACGTTATCAAATCACCCTTCCCAGCCGCCTCTGCAAATGTTTTTACATAACGCTCGGGATGTTCAATCATGAGGTGAATATCTAAAGGAACCTTGGTGATATGTTTTATTCCCTCTACAATAAATGGACCCACAGTAATATTGGGGACAAAATGGCCATCCATGACGTCTATATGGATCAAATCAACACCCGCCATTTCTACCTTTTTAATTTCATCTTCTAAGCGGACAGGATTTGCGGCTAGGATGGATGCTGCAATCTTGATTTTGGGCTGCATGTTCTCTTATGGTTTTGGTTTTTTATGATCGATTTGTAATTGCGAGGATGTAAGCGAAAAAGGACTTTTTATGTCCTTCAACTCCCTCATTCCCCAGAACAATGCGGGCAGAAATTTGTTATGTTTTTTTTGTTGATAACGATGCAATTCCGGGAAGTTCGCCGCCTTCTAATAATTTCAGAAATGCCCCGCCACCGGTAGAAATAAATGATACCTCATGCGTCCTCCCCGATTTATGAAATGCCATATCGGTGTCACCACCACCTACGATTGTTGAGGCGTGAGAACTTGTTACCGCATCTACCATCGCATAAGTTCCCCGGCTAAAAGCATCAAACTCGAAAGCGCCCATAGGCCCATTCCACACGATTGTCTTCGCGTCTTGCAGTGCTTCAAAGAACAGCTTTGTCGTAGCTGGACCAATATCCAGGGCAATCCACTTCTCTGGAATTTCTTGATAAGGAACAACTTTTGTTTCTGCTTGGCCATCGAATTTTTCTGCAACAACAAAGTCAACCGGCAAATACAATTTTGTACCATTTCTTTTTGACGTATCCACCAATTTTTTTACCACATCAAGCATGCTGTCTTCAACGAGTGATTGTCCCACGCCAAAGCCCTGTGCCTTGAGGAAGGTAAATGCCATAGCCCCGCCAATAAGAATCTTATCCATCTTTTTGGCTAGATTTTCAATAATCTTGATCTTATCAGAAACCTTTGCGCCGCCTAATAGCGCAACAACCGGCCGCATGGGATTATTAACGGCTTTTTCAAAATAATCTATCTCTTTCTTGAGTAAGAATCCAGCCGCTGACGGAACAAAACCATCAACGCCAATCATTGAGGCATGTTTCCTGTGGCAGTTTCCAAAGGCATCCTGTATAAATACATCACATAGACTGGCCAATTCTTTTGCAAAAGACGGATCGTTTTTCTCTTCCCCCGGATGAAACCTTAAATTTTCCAATACGATTACATCCCCATAGTTTATTTCATCGATTTGTTTTTTTACCTTCGGACCAATACAATCCTCAGCCATAATTACTTTTACTTTTTCATTGAGGAAACGTTGTAGCCTCCTCGCAACTGGCTTCAGGCTAAATTTAGGATTCACTTTGCCATCGGGTCTCCCCAGATGTGAAACAATAATTACCTTTGCCTCTTCATCCAGCAAATAGTTAATAGTTGGTAAAGTCGCCCTTATTCTCGTATCGTCAGTAATATTTCCATCTTCGTCCAGCGGTACATTATAGTCCGTTCGAACCATGATCCTCTTTTTTCGTACATCAATATCTTTTACAAATAATTTATTCATAAAACTCGGCAGTTTAATAATAATTTATATCTAAATGCGAGCAATCAATTCGATAAGGTCTACCATACGATTTGAAAATCCCCATTCATTGTCATACCAGGACACAATCTTCACCATACGTTTATCAATCACATAAGTCAAGGCTGAATCAAAGATGCTCGAATGCGGATTCCCAATGATATCCGAAGACACGATAGGTTCCTCACAATATTCCAAAATACCCTTCAGTTCTCCACCGGCAGCATTTTTCATAGCGTCATTAACGGTCTCAACAGTAATATCTTTCGAGACTATTGCAACGAAATCTGTTACGGAACCATTGGCAACAGGCACTCTCATGGACAGTCCGTCTAATTTACCTTTCAACGACGGAATTACTTCCCCAATAGCCTTAGCAGCCCCAGTCGTGGTGGGAATAATATTCACGGCAGCCGCCCTTGCCCTCCTGAGGTCTTTATGGATAAGATCACTAATACGCTGGTCATTTGTGTATGCATGAATCGTTGTCATAAGCCCTTTTTCAACACCAAAATTATCATGGAGAACCTTTACTAGGGGCGCCAGACAATTTGTTGTACATGAGGCATTGGACACAATTTTATGTTCAGCCTTAAGATCTTTCGTATTCACACCAACAACAATGGTGGCATCAATTTTATCTTTGGCTGGCGCTGAAAGTATAACTTTTTTAGCGCCCGCATCAAGGTGTTTAGCACAATCTGCTCTAGAGGTGAATATTCCCGTTGATTCAATTACAACATCTACTCCAAGAGACTTCCAGGGCAACCTCGAAGGATCCTTTTCCATTAACAACTTTGTCTCTTTACCATTCACAACCAGGGATTTTTCTTTTGCCTCTATAGTTCCTCCGAATCTGCCATGTATCGAATCATACTTTAGCAATATCGCTAATGATTGTGAATCAGCAAGATCATTTATTGCTAAAACGTCAATGCCTCCCCGTTTTGCGATTACGCGAAAGACATTCCTTCCAATCCTTCCAAAACCATTTATACCAACTCTAATAGCCATAGCCGCCATCCTTTTATCTATACTTACACTTAAAATAATACCTAAAGAGTTGAACTGCGCCTCATCAAAGTATATAAAATTAAATAAGAAACAAAGACGAAGTATTCTAACAGACGGGCATAATTTGTCAAGTATTTTAAACCAGTGTGATGTTGCCACTTTAACCAACACACTTGATTAATGAAGTGCTATATTTAAGTTTCTACAGGTGTAAAAAATTTTTCAATATACAGCAATTAAGACTTGAAAATCTATCTACATATTGTATAATCCACCGAAAATCGTACTATTCATTGCAAGGCAATCTTTATGAAAAATTTAAAAAGAATATCCGTACATTTGAAGACAAAGGTTATCTTCGCGCGAATTAACAACTACCGGTTCAGGCATCCACAGGGGATGTCTGCCACGATTTTACAATGGTTTGCGCTAGATTTGGAACCTCCGTCGTGTGACCAAATCCAGTGTAACACCGCATTAGGAGAGAAGCCATTTTACAACTTATTGAAACGAGCCTCTCGAAAACGGCAGAACGTAGTATCAGTATCGAAGAAAAATGTAAACTTTATGGTTTAAACCGATTAAAAATTGAAGATAAGAAACTTTTTGACAAATATGTAAGTGAAGAAGATATAAATTTATGTGATTATTCTTTTGCAAACAATTTTATTTGGAAAGGATCGATAGAATTATTATGGAAGTTAGTCAATAACAATTTTTGCCTCTTTGGAGTAACATCCAAGGGCATGTGCATGATGCTCCCACCTCTCGGAAAAAACAACATTCAAAACACCCTGAATGAATGTTTTTCCATGATGCGAGAAATTAATGATTCCAGCGGTTTTGAATCTTATATCAATTACGTTTATGAAACCTTCCTGAGTCTTTTTGATAAAAGTTTCTATCGCATTGTTGAAGGCTATCCCGATTACATATACAAAACAACCGACCTTATAAAACTTGCCGGCAGAAAATACGAAAAGAAAAGAAACGAAATAAATTCCTT
>JAGWZR010000079.1 GCA_018968795.1 Planctomycetota bacterium
GTCGAATATTGACGCTAATGTGAGCATTGGAACCATCTTTTCTATTTATCGAAGAAAGACAACGGGAAAAGAGGCAACGATTGAGGATTGCCTGAGAAAAGGAACTGAACAGGTTGCGGCAGGCTACATTATTTACGGCTCCAGTACAATGATGGTGTACACTACCGGGCGGGGTGTTCATGGTTTTACCCTCGACCCAAGTATTGGGGAGTTCCTGCTTTCCCATGAAAATATTCAAATCCCATCGAAGGGCAAAATATACAGCATTAACGAAGGAAACGCAAATACGTGGGATGAGGGAACGAAAAGATACATTGCCTATCTCAAAGAGAAAGATTCAGCAACGGAAAGACCTTATTCACTGAGATATATCGGGTCGTTGGTGGCTGATTTTCATAGAAACTTGCTCTACGGAGGCATTTTCTTATATCCTGCCGATTACAAAGACCCAATGAAACCAAAGGCAAAATTAAGGCTGCTCTACGAAGCAAACCCGCTTGCCTTTATTGTCGAACAGGCAGGCGGTACGGCGTCTACTGGGAAAGAGCGTATCTTAGATATACAAGCAGCAGAATTACACCAGAAAGTGCCGCTCATTATTGGGAGCAAAGAAGACGTGCTGACGTACGAGAAGTTTTTTAGCCAAAAGTAAAAACAATAAAAAACAAAAGGAGTTAACAACTCATGCTTTATCGAACAAAAGAAGATTTGTTAAATGATCTTAAGGGTATTGTTGATATTCAAAAAAATGGTACTGTAAAAATAACCAATGTTGATACACTGAGAAATAGAAAAATTGATGGTATTGTTTATAACGCTGTTTTTAATAAAGAGAGCGCTATTAAAGATGTGTCCCGATGGTTAATCCACAATATGGGGAATAGTCTTGGCATAGTTTCGTCATCCATTCAATCACTGTACGAGGCCATGGGCAAGAAACAATTCAAGGGGTTTACGGTGCCTGCCATTAACATACGAGGTTTAACGTATGACGTGGCGCGTTCGATTTTCAGGGCTGCAAAAAAGAATCATGTGGGCGCCTTTATTTTCGAGATTGCAAGGTCTGAGATTGGTTATACAGATCAGAGACCGGCAGAGTATGCATCTGTAGTTCTTGCTGCTGCTATCAAGGAAGGATACGAATACCCAGTTTTTATTCAGGGTGACCATTTCCAGATTAACACAAAGTACTATGAAAAAGACAGAGACGCTGAGATCAATAAAGTAAGAGGGCTTATCAAGGAAGCTATAGAAGCAGGTTTCTATAATATTGATATTGATACTTCAACTCTTGTTGATTTAAACAAGCCCAATCTTACTGAACAACAGCGGCTCAATTTTGAATTTGCCGCTGAATTAACCGCTTATATCAGGACACTAGAGCCCAAAGGAATTACCATATCCGTTGGCGGCGAGATAGGAGAGGTAGGCAAAAAGAATAGTACTATTGAGGAATTGAGGGTGTTTATGGACGGATACAATAACACCTTATCTGCAAAGGGAAAGGGTTTAAAAGGGATCAGTAAGATCAGCGTACAGACTGGCACTACACATGGAGGTGTGCCATTACCAGACGGAACGATTGCCAAGGTAAAGTTGGACTTTGATACCCTGAGGAATTTATCAAGGATTGCTAGGGATGAATACGGTCTTAGCGGTGCGGTGCAGCACGGCGCTTCTACGCTGCCACCTGACGCCTTCGATAAATTCCCAGAAACAGGCACAGCCGAGGTGCATCTCGCCACAGAATTCCAAAATATGATCTATGAAAGTGCCTTATTCCCGAAGGATTTTAAAAATGACATCTATGAATTTCTGAAGAAAAACTACGCTGCTGATCGGAAGGAAGGGGAAACTGATGAGCAGTTTATTTATAAGACGAGAAAAAATGGTTTTGGTCCGTTTAAAGAGAGGTTCTGGAATCTGCCTTCCGATGTGAGAAATAAGATTGGAGAAGAACTTGAAGTCAAGTTTGATTTTCTTTTTAAGAAATTAAACGTTGTCCATTCTAAGGAAATAATAAGCAGGACTATCAAACCTGTTGAGGTTAAACTGCCAAAGCCCACGGATTTTCTATAAATGCTAGTTTGACAAATCTCCCGAATCGTTCGACTGAGCTCACGCCGAAGTCCACGTTTACTTATAGTATGCTCTTCCTGTGCCTTTCGTTTTAACTGGCTGTTTAGTTTAATCCGAAAACATCTTAAATTCCATTGGCTCTTCTGATAATTCCTCCCACTTTCTCTTTAGTAAATGGGGATTTGTACCCTATTGGGTACATTTTTGGCTAAATAAATAACCATTTACTTAAGAAGAAAAAGGCATAAATGAACCAAAGATTCAATCAGGAAAAGTAATTTGCATTATTGGTTAAGATGTATTAAAATATTAAAACTGTTTTTTAAATTTTTTAATAGGAGAAATCAATGTTAAGAGGATTTGTTAAGCCGTTAGGAATTGTATTGGGTGGAATGTTATGTATTAATTTATGCGTCTTTGCTGCAGAGACAGATACTAAAAAATCTGCGCCGCCGGAAAAGAAGACGAAAGCCGCACCAAAAACAGAAGCTAGTGAGCCAAAAAAAGAGGAAATCGCAGCCTCTAAACAAGAGGATAATTCAAAGAAGGTTTTGGCAATGGTGAATGGTGAAAATATTAGTCAGCAAGATGTTGATCAAATACTCAATAAATATGCAAATCAGATCGATAGCGCACAAATTCCAGCAGTTACGAAGCAAATACTGGAAGGCTTAATTAACGAGAAGCTCATTACGCAGTTTATCAGAGATAATAAAATCGAGGCAACTAAGGACGAGGTAGAAGCTGAAGTAAAGAAGGTACGGGAAGAGATTAAGTCTGACCCGAGCACATCAGGACAAACCTTGGAACAGGTATTAGGGACTCATGGAAGTAATATCGAAGAATATAAAAAGACCCTTGCTTTAAATATCTCTGTGGAAAGGTATCTAAGCAAAGATCTCGAAGACCAGAAGATAAAGGCATATTATGACAAGAACAAGTTTGTTTATGATGATACTGAGGTAAAGGCGAGTCATATTTTGGTGGATACACGGAAAATGAAGACGGAGGATGAGTTGGCAAAGGCTAAAGAAAAAATCAATAAAGCTAAGGCAGAAGTGGATGCAGGCAAGGATTTCGCAGAAGTTGCGAAACAGTATTCTGATTGTCCTTCTAAGGAAAAAGGCGGAGATTTGGGGTTTTTTAAGAGAAAGGGACAGATGGTTGAGCCATTTGCCGACGCTGCATTCGCACTAAAAGTTGGAGAGATTAGCACTCCCGTGAAGACAAATTTCGGATATCATATCATAAAAGTTACTGAGGTGAAAAAGGGGAAAGACATCAATTTCGCCGATATAAAGCCAAATGTTAAACAGGACATGATGCAGGAAAAAGGTATGCTTCTGATAAAACAACTCAGGGAGAAAGCTAAGATAGATATTAAGATCTGAGATTTTTACTTCCTGCGACGTCCTAATAAGAATTGTTTTATTTTAAAGACAAGCTTCTCGTTTAGTGTGCTAGATGTGAGAAGCTTGTCTTTTTTTATATCCTAATCTTCAATGATATTTAAAGTTGATTTTTCACTTCCGCTATAGTATCTTGACCACCATACTATGGCTGTTTATTAAGGTCTTCTCATGCAAGTAGATGGAACAAATTTATCAAAATAATAATTTTGACTATCTAAACCGTATTTGATATATTCCCTAATTAATTCGTAAAAAATAATTTTAAGTATTGAAAAAGGAGGTATGAAATCATGGTAGTGAAGAAGAAGGTTACCAATAAGAAGGTTACCAATAAGCTTGTATTGGGTTCCTTTTTCAAGACGATTACAATTGATGGGAAGATAGAACAAGTAACAGCAAGGGTTAGAAGAACGCTTTTCTTTGACGATGAGGATAACTTTGCGTTTTCTAAGATAAAAAATGTGGAAGTTGCAAAAGAAATCCGAGATTCAATGCCGAACAATTGTATTAGATACCTTGTATTATTACGCTTAACTGATGGGAGAAAGGTGTTGGTTGATAAGGTTAACGAATCCTCCGGGCGCGGTGGGCTTAAGGAAATGAAAAACCTCGGGGAAAAAATCAGCATAATTACTGGTAAAGCTCTGAAGGTATGCGAGGAATAATATAAAGCCTAAACATACGCAAATTATGATTGCGAGAAAGGAAGCTTTTATGAGTGCCATTAGGTGGTGTTTGAGTATAGTTTGTATAACGATATTGGGAATACCTGCCCTGTCAAATGCATTTGATGCGCACCTAACAGAAAAGCAAATTAAGGAAGCGAGTGAATATGGTTCAAAATATAAAGGGAAAGAGGTTTTTGGCAGCCCTGTTGTGAAAAAGGCTTGCTTTGGCGAATATCCTAAGGGCGATGGCGGAATAATTATGAGTAAATATATTCATACGATAGTTATTTCCGCAATGATGGCTACGAAAGATAAGACCCTCACCCCTGAAGATATGAAAGAAATTGAAGCATCTACTACCTTCAACATTGTCGTGGTTACTTCTGATGAAGATGTTAAAACTCCAGAGGATGCGCAAATCATTTTGGTCCAGGGAACAAATAATGTATTACCACAAAAGACAGCGTTTGGCATGAAGCGCAAGGATAATAAACAAAGCATAGATGGCACTTTCCAATGCGACAAAATAAATCCCAAGGCAAGTACTGCCATTGTCGTTAAGACGAGGAATGGGCAGAAAAAATATAAAATCGATTTTTCAGATGTAAAATGATTAACACCTTAGAGAAGAAACAAATTGGTCAGAAGCGGACGTTTAGAGACAGGCTATTTGATTATTCCTGCCAGAAGATAGGGAAAGAGAGGGCGAAGTTTTTCTTTAAATTGTATGATTTGAGTAAATTTGATATCTTTGGTAAGCCCAAGGGCGCGATCGGGGCGATTGATATTACCAATCGCTGTAACTTGCGCTGTAAACACTGCTATTTTTACGCACACGATTATGAAGAAATGCCTGAACTTACAGATGATGAATGGATAGAAAAACTTGAAAGCCTAAAGGAAACGGATTTCCCATTTTATCAGTGTTCTTGGATCGGCGGTGAACCCTTGCTGAGAAAAGAATTGATCGAACGCGGTATGAAATACTTCAAGTCGAATCTGGTTGCCACGAACGGTACGATCGAGCTTCCCAATTGGCCGGATGTGAATTTCTACATATCTGTGGATGGGAAAAAGGATACGCACGATGCTATTCGGGGGAAGGGCAGCCATGAAAGGGTAAAAAAACATGCGAACAGGCCGGAACTAAAGATACTTGTCTCGATGGTGATTAATAAAATGAATTATGAAGAGATCGAATATTTCATAGAGGAATGGAAAGATGTTGGCGTTAAAGGATGTTTGTTCCAAATACATACGCCCATAAAGGGATTGAAAAACGACGACCTCTGGCCTGGGTGGAAATTGCGCGACGAAATATTAGACAAGTTGCTGAAATTAAAAGAAGAAAAATATGGTGATTTTATAGGCGTTCCCAGCCTTGTTCTTAAACTGATGAAGTCCGATAGGTGTAAAGAGATTACGAGGAATTGCATCTTTAAAGAGGTATCCTTTTGCCTCGATCCGCAGGGTCAGATAAAAAAACCCTGCATGATGGGCCCACAGGCAGACTGCTTGCGATGTGGGTGCGTGCTCCCTTTCCACATGTGGGCATTAGAAGACAAATGGTTGATGCTGAGAGAACTATTAATATCGCTAAGACACAGAATAGGCAAGAGGGTTCTGCAATAAGCCAGGATAGAATAGTTTCTGTGAGGTTTGTGTAATCAGGCAGCTTTTTCGGCTAAAACAAGGCAAACTATACATTTCTATCTGTTTGCTTATCCTTCCTTTCAATAAACCATTTGGTAAACCAGTCCGATTCCTTCATTATGATACTTCCGAGAATGGCGGATAGCAATACATAGACGCCGGTAAGAGATTTTAGGGGGTAAGGCAAAGCGTGATTCATGGTAATAACCCCGGCTAAGATAATCGAGAATTCTCCCCTGGGAATCAAACTGAAACCAAGTCTTAATCCAGCCTTTTTGCTTAGAGCATATTTTTTCCCAATGAAATAACCGCCATAAACTTTGCTGAAAGAAGAGACGATGAAGATGAATACTCCAATAGGGATCAGGCTTGCAACGTGTTTGTAGTCAATAGACATCCCAAATACTACAAAGAAAATTGCTGTGGAAAATTGTTGAAAGGGTTTAATTGCCTCTGAAATTCTATGCCTTTGCTTTGTCTCAGATAGCAGGAGTCCGGCAAGGAAAGCTCCAATTGCCTCAGAAAGCCCTATTTTTGATGCGGCGCCTGCCGAGAGCACGATGATCGAAAGGATCAAGATTACAAACAATTCCGCATGTTCAATATCAATGATCCTGTCAATAAATTTTTTTGAGGTTCTGGCGAGTATTATAAAAAACATAAAATAAGCGGAGGTCTTTAACATGACCAGGAAGATATTTTTTGCATCGATGTGACCATAATTAATAATACCTACAATGAATGCCAGGAATGTAGCGATAAACATATCTTCAAAAATGAGGATGTTAAGGAGGTGTTCAGTCTCCGGATTTGCTGAACGTTTCAAATCGATAATGGATTTTGCCACAATTACGGAGCTTGTAACATAAATAATCCCTCCCAGTAAAAGTGAGTTTATTAGATCGTACCCCAACAACCAGCCGAGAAGCAGGCCAAGCGGAAAGTTAAATAAGAAATCATAAATCCCTGTATAAAATATCTTTCGCTGGTTCTGGACGAGACCACCAACTGAAAATTCCAAACCGAACATAAACAGCATAAAGATAACGCCAAGGGTGGCGATAAATTCCGTAATGATCGTAACAGGAAAAAAATTCTGAAGGATCATGCCGACTACGATAAATACAGCGGTAAGGGATTGGTTGATCTTGGTGGCTAAGAAGCCTGCAGAAAACAAGGCGAGGAGGGAAATGCCTAATGATAGGACGCTTTCATTGACGATCATTTTCTAAACGTTGTTTGATTTCAAAGGTGGATATAAAATTTTTAATCTGTTCATTGTTGCCTACAATGATAAGGGTATCAAGTGGTTTAATAACTTCACTAGGGGAGGGATTGGGTATTACTGTCTCGCCTCTAATAATCGTGGTAATTGATACCCCTGTCGTTTTTCTGATGTTTAACTCTTTGATCTTTTTATTGGCTAATGTTGAGTCAGTTACGACTTTGATCCATTCCATAGTTACATTTTTCATCGTCAACTTTTGTTCTTCTTCAAGAATCGGTTGGAAATAGGTTCCGGACAGGATTGCGCCAATTTGGCGCGCTTCTTCATCATTGAGTGCGGTTACCGAAGAAGGCTCATCTTTGTCTTTGATAAATTTAAAGACCTCCCGCTCTCCTGACGAATGAATTACTATGACCAATTTGTCGCCCGAATCCAGTTGCAAGGTAAATTTTTTACCTATGCCAGGCAGGTCGCATTCTTTGATTTCTGACATATAAACCCCTTTCTTAAACGCATTTCATTTTTACAAACATAAAACAATCTAAAAATGTTCTCCCGTAGATGAGTGATATTACGTATTACACAATCGATTGTCAATGTATTTTAGGGATCGTTAAAGATTACGGGAAACGATTTAAATTGTCGTGAATGACAAAAGTAAATTGACAAATCTACTCTTTTAGTAAGGGGAGATTTGTCTGCTTGATCATTGCTGTTACCGATAATGTGCTTCAATATTCTTGACTTTAATTCCTGATTAATATAATCTTTTAAATGTTCTACGGCTCGAAATTTGACAAAGGGAAGCAAGATGGGAAATGGACTAATCATAGTAAATACCGGTAACGGGAAGGGTAAAACAACGGCTGCGCTTGGTCTTGGGCTTAGGGCTGTTGGACATGGCATGAAAGTGCTCATGCTCCAGTTTATCAAGGGGTCATGGCACACAGGTGAACTGGATGCGGTAAAACGATTAGAGCCGAATTTTAAGATTATTCAGTTGGGGCAGGGATTTGTCAAAACACGAAAAGGAGAACATGCTGAGTCAACCCTTGAAAATGCCAGGGTATCCTGGGATTATGCGAAGCAGGAGATTTTTTCAGACTTGTATGATACGATAATCTTGGACGAAATTAATAATGCGATTGATTGTGGACTCTTAAATGTTGAAGAAGTAATTTTGGTTTTAAAAGAGAGGCCCAAGAGATTAAATGTAATTCTTACAGGACGCAATGCCCACGATAAGATTATTGAGCTGGGTGATATAGTTACTGAGATGCGGGAAGTCAAACACCCTTATAAAAAAGGCGTTAAGGCGCAAAAGGGTATTGAATTTTAGAACTTATCCGTAATTAATTTCCCCCCTTTAGTAAAGGGGGGTGAGAGGGGATTTGAAAGCTGTTTTCAATGCAAAATCCCCCTTCATTCCCCTTTTTCAAAGGGGGACTTTCATGGAATAGTTAATTACGGATATATTCTAAG
>JAGWZR010000080.1 GCA_018968795.1 Planctomycetota bacterium
TCTTCTTATATCCATCCTGCCGCTTTTTGTGGTAACGTCTGGATTTTATAGGTTAGGCAAGAGCAAGTTAACAAAACAAACAATCCATATCCTCGATGTTCAGGCTAAAAACACGTCAGCGGAAATTAATAGCTATATAAATTTTAAATTTAAACACATCCACAGGCTTATTGACGTCCAGCAGTTGATTCACATTTTAAGGATGAGCAAAGAGAAACAACCGCGTATTATTGTCCATGCCGTTTCCTCTTATCGGGCTAAGTTGCGCATTGATCCTGATTTTCTATCTCTTTTTCTTTTCGACACGATGGGAAATGTGGTATTAAGCACAACTGAGAAATTTAATGGGAACTATGCCGTAAGACCCTTTTTCTCCGAGGCGATGAAGGGAAGAAACTATGTTTCTCCGCCGTGCGTAGATGGGGGAGTGTCCTGTGTTTACTTTAGCGTGCCTGTCGTACAAGGAGATAAAATATTTGGGGTCGTGGCGCTGCAGTGTACAGCGGAGGAATTATGGGAGCTTATCGAACATGAGAACGACAGGGTAGGTTTGGGAAATGCAGTAATACTATCCAACTGGGACGGCGTGCGTATCGCCCATTCCACAAAAAGGGATTTGGTTTTTAAATCATGGGTGCCTTTGAAACCAGAGATCAAAGAACAGATTTTGAAAGAAGAACGGTATGGAAGCGATATTAAGGAGATAGCTTTTACCGACATACCGGAGGTAATGGAGGCTGTAACATCCGTGACGCCGTCATATCCCAGCATAGACTGGTTATAGGAAAAGAAACTTATCATTCGGTTATAAAGACGATGGATAACGGATGCGGATTATTTGTACGATACCAGAATCAACCTTTCTTGAACCCGTTCACACCAATATCTTTTATATATCAACTGTCGTTGGCGTTATGTCCTGTCTTGTTATAGTGGCGTCTGTCGTCATTGGGAAGCTGGGAACAAAACGTATCAATGTTTTTGCCTCAATATCCAAAGAGATTGCGAGGGGTAATTTTACCAAGGCGGTCCCTTTTACCGATGGCGATGAGATTGGGCAGTTAGGAAGGGCTTTCAACATCATGACTGCCTCTGTAAAACGGAAGATTGAACAGCTCAAGTACCTTAACGACGTAACAGTGGAGATATATTCTCATATTGAGATTGAAAAACTCCTGCAAGACCTCGTTAATATTTCCAGAAGGATAATTGACGCTGAAATGGGTGTTTTGACTTTATTAGACGAGCATCGCAAAAATATTAAATACTTTAAAGTGTCATTGCCAAATCTGTTAGAACATTGCCAGATTAAAGAACAACCTGAAGGGAAAGGGCTTTTGGGCGAGGTGATTAAGAAAGGTTTAACCATCCGTTTGGATAATATTACTGATAATCCTCATTCTGTTGGATTACCAACCAATCACCCGCCGATTCATAATATTCTCGGTGTGCCGCTTAAATTTAATAATACCGCCATTGGCGGGTTGTTTTTGGCAAACAAGGCTAACAACGAACGATTTACCCTGGAGGACGAGGAACTTCTCCTTACCATATCCTATCAGGCAACTGTTGCGATTGAAAATGCAAGGCTGCTTGAAGCGACACATCGGCTTGCCATTACCGATGGGCTTACTGGTTTGTTAAACCACAGGGAGTTTCACCGAAGGCTGGCTGACTACCTCAAGGGGTCAGAACGTTACCATTATGCAGTTTCGCTTTTAATGATTGATATTGATCATTTTAAGCAATTCAATGACACATACGGCCACCAGATAGGGGATCAGGTTTTAAAAACTGTAGGCGATACAATAAAGACGCAGGTTAGAGCCGTGGACGCATGCGCCCGTTATGGAGGAGAGGAGTTTGGTGTGATATTGACAAATGCCGATACATCTCAAGCTGTTATGCTTGCCGAGAGGATGCGTTCCACCATTTTTGCGTATCCGTTTAAGTACGATGGAATAAGGTCGCAATTGTCGATAAGCATTGGCATCGCCTCATTCCCTAAGGATGCAGACAATATAAAGGCCCTTGTGAAAAGGGCTGACGAGGCATTATATTCGGCGAAGGATACAGGCAGAAACAAGGTCTGCTGTTATAAATCTATTTAACCGCAAAGTGTGTGGAAATTTTTAAATACTTGACATGGATATAATGTTGTTTTATATTTGCTGCGTATATAATATGTGTAATTAGGAGGTGTAATAATGGTAAGGATAAATGCGATTTTGCCTGAAGATACCATAAAAAAAATTGATAGCATTGCGAAGGAAGAAAAAAAAAGCAGAAGCGGACTTTTAAGAGAGGCAGCGGAAAAGCTTATAACAGAATACCAAAAATTTAAAGCAGAGCAACTGAGAAAAGAACGGTTGGCGCATGCTATAGAAACACAGAATAAGCTGAAGAAAAAGGCTGGCAAGTGGGATGGCGTCTCAGAAGTGAGAAGGTGGCGGGAACTTCAGAAATGAAAAAATACGTTATTGATACATCTGTTGTTGTCAAATGGTTTAGCGAAAATGAAAATGAAACGGAAAATGCCGTTCAATTAAGACAGCAACTGCTTGATGGTTTCTGTTCTATAACCGTGCCGGACCTTTTAATTTATGAACTTGCAAACGCCCTGAAGCATAATCCAAATCTTACAATGAAGGAGGTAAAGGTTGCGCTGGATTCTGTTTTTGATATGGATATTGATATAAGAAAGACAGAGGGTTTAGTAGTTGCTCATGCGATAGATATCGCATTCAGATTTAGGGTGACGGTATATGATGCATACTTTATGGCATTATCTCAGATAGAGAAAAAACCCTTTATTACAGCCGATTATAAATTCCTTGAGCGTGTAAAGGGTTTTAGGAATGTGATCAAGTTGTCTGAAATTTAGACTTAGAATAAATCGCCAAATTATGAAGAATCTCAGAGGGTTGGAGGCACAGAATATTTTGTAATAGTGTGGCTTGGGCTGCCATTTTGTATTTGCATAATTTGTTTAATTTTCTATAATAAGGCAATTTTACTTTGGATTAGAGGTGTTTTTGCACTTAAATTTATAGCCGCGAGAAGGGATTTTAAATGTCATCAACAACGCCGTCGCCCATAAAAGAATTTGAAGTGGTAAACCGGATGATAGAATACTTTAAGGCCGCTCCGAATGTTATTAATTCTGCTGACTGGACATTACGCCGCAGCGCAGAGCGCTTTGCTTCATTTACTAAGTTTGGGAATGTGGCTGTTCATTCTACCGTTAAAAATCGGAGCGCAAAGGTAACCGTCTATGTAGGAAGCGAGGCCGTTCGTTTAAAGACGCTCAATTCCCAACAAACAGAAATTATGAATAATCTCTCTAAAACACTAGCTTCGGTTGAAGAGTATGTCAAACATGCGCCTTTTGTGCGAATCAATCGAACGATGGGAAACAATAGTGAATTTTCTCCAAACTGCAATATTTTTGTCTCCATTCAAAGGCCTGAGATGATTCGGCTCGCTTACATGACGTGGGCGACCCTCTTCCCGGTTAAACCCGATGGAGAACCAAAACAGTATATTATTTATATTCCTGAATGGCAGGAGAACGAACGGCAGATTGTAGTCTTTCCCGAAATTAGCGCGACGGTTGTTTTGGGAACTGATTATTATGGCGAATCCAAAAAGGGGTTTTTGAGAATGGCTATGTGGAACGCCAAACAAAAGGGGATGCTGGGACTCCATGCAGGCTCAAAGATCTTAAAGACAAAAGGAAGTGATGGACGCATCAGAAGGTACGGGATGCTCATCTTTGGGATGAGCGGTACAGGGAAAACCACTCATACCTGTCATACACACGGTTTAAACGGTAAGGACGAAGGGATTGAAATATTGCAAGACGACGTGGTCTTTCTCAAGAAGGATGGTTCTGCCTATGGCTCTGAGCGCGGATTTTATTTAAAGACCGAAGGGCTCGACCCGGTAACTCAACCAATCATTTATAAAGCAGCGACGTCCCGTAGCGCCATTTTTGAAAATGTCATGATTGATTATGAAGGGAATCTCTATTTTGAGGATGATACCTTGACGAGTAACGGACGCGGAATTATGATGCGCGAGGACCTCAGCCCGTATATTTCGAACAGTATCAATTTACCGCCGGTTGATGAAATGGATGGACTGATTGTTGCTTTTATCACGCGTCGCCATACCGTTGTGCCGCTTGCTGTCAGGCTTACGCCTGAACAGGCTGCCGCAGCTTTTATGTTGGGAGAATCAATCGAAACGTCTGCAGGCGACCCAAAGCGGGCAGGGGAATCTATTCGGGAGGTAGGCACGAATCCCTTTATCATTGGAGATAAATCTTATGAAGGAAATTGGTTCTACGATTTTGTGAAACGGCACGAGGGCAAGGTGTGTTGCTACCAGTTAAATACCGGTGGACTTGGAGAAATTATTGAAAAACAATCGAATTGCTCAAAGGTATTCAAGCGCAAGGTGCAGAGAGTGGAAATTCCAGAGATGTCGTCTATTATTAGAGGCATTGTGCGCGGCACGAATACATGGGGTAAAGACAAATACTGGAACTTCGAAGTGCCAACATTTGTAGAGGGCGTTGATTTATCCAAATACTCCGTTGAAAAATTCTACGACGTAGATGACATCATAAAACAGGTATCTGATTTGCGATGTGAACGTGTTGAATATATAGAAAAATTCAACACACTGGACAAGGCCATCATCAATGCAGCAAAAACTATGTAAAATGAGTTGACATTTCTTATATTTTTGCTAAAATATCTACCAATTCTATATAGGTTGTTTTTTTTGTGGGTAATATTTATGAAGCTCTCTAAAAAAAGCGATTATGCCCTTCGCGCGATGATTTATCTCTCAATGAATTATCAAAGAGGAGCTGTTCAGATCAAAGAAATCTCAGCAAAGGAAAAGATTCCACAAAAATTCCTGGAAAACATCCTCCTCGCTTTACGGAAAGCCGGCATCCTTAATAGCAAGATGGGTCTTAGAGGCGGCTATGAACTGGCAAGGTCGCCTGATTTGATTACCTTAGGGGATGTGATTCGTGTGCTTGATGGGGCAATTGCGCCCGTGAACTGTGTGAGTCAAATATCTTACAAGCCATGTTCAGTGGAAGTCACATGCGTAATTCGTGGTGTGATGATGGATGTTCGAAAGGCCATAACGGACGTTCTGGACACAATAACCTTCGCTGATATGTGTAAACGTGTTAAAGATTCGCTGGAAAAAAAAGAGAGTGAAGTGCTAACGTATGCGATTTAATTAATTTTTGCCAATTGTCTATTAATATGGTAGATTTAGTAAATTTTCATGAGGTTTGTAAGGGAAGAGGGTGAAGATTTTAAGGTTATGGGTTGCTTTGTGCTTCCTGTTCTTTTTAATTCTAATCGGCGGCGCCTGTTCAAAGAAGGTTAATAACGCTACTATCCGTGTGGGATATTTCCCGAATATTACCCATGCACAGGCCGTTATTGGATTGGCCGATGGTACGTTTGCATCATATATTGGGCCATGCGTCAAGATAAAGGCGACGCTTTTTAACGCGGGACCATCTATCATTGAGGCGGTGTTTGCTGGAGATATAGACATAGCTTATATCGGTCCTAGCCCTGCTATAAATGGGTATGTACGGTCAGGCGGAAGGGCGTTAAAAGTAATTGCAGGGGTGGCGAGCGGCGGGTCGTTATTTGTTGTAAGGCCGGAGTCCAATATAAAGGCGGCCACGGATCTTTCTGGAAAGAGGATTGCATCACCGCAGCTTGGGAATACACAGGATATCGCGCTTCGTGAGTATCTTAGAAAGTGTGGTTTGAAACCGAAAGAAAGAGGCGGAACGGTTGATATACTGCCCTTGCGTAATCCTGACATCCTTAATCTTTTTATGAGAAAGCAAATCGATGGCGCCTGGGTGCCGGAACCGTGGGGGACGCGGCTTCTGAGAGAGGGCGGCGGCGAGGTTTTTCTTGATGAAAAGACATTATGGAAAGATGGTCGGTTTTGTTCAACATTAATGATTGTTGGGACAGGTTTTTTGGAAAAACACCCTGACTTGGTCAAACGGTGGTTGGCAGCCCATATTAAAATAACCCGATGGATCAATCAGCATCCTGAAAAAGCGAGGAAGGTAGTTTGTGACCAGATCAAGGCTATTTCAGGGATATATCTTCCGAAAGAAACTATTGACGATGCCTTTTCTCGATTAGAGATTACGTATGACCCTGTCGTTTCATCATTGTTTTCTTATGCGGAAATGGCGTATAGTGCCGGCTTTTTGGGAGAAGAAACGCCTGATTTGTCGGGAATGGTTGATTTGAGTTTACTCAACGGGGCGCTCAGGGAAAAGTCGTTGCCGCTCGTGAATGAATAGAAAATAATTTTAGGCCGTTTGGAGGAGGTAGTAAAGGTGTCAGAAGGTGTAGGAATTGAGAATTCAATAGATTTGGATCAGGCAAAAGTTGATAGCGAACTGCAACCATCACACAAGGCGGATGGCGTATGGCCGAAGCTGCGCATTCAGCATGTGTCGAAGTCGTTTCAGTCGAAGAATGGAAAAGTTTATGTGTTGGAAGACATAAACTTTGAGATACAGCAAGGGGAGTTTGTGTGCATTGTTGGACCTTCTGGTTGTGGGAAGACAACCCTTTTAAACATTGTTGCGGGGCTTGAAAAGGCCGATGCTGGCGAGGTGTGGGCAAATGATTATAAAATTAACGGAGCGGGGACAGATCGGGTTGTTATATTTCAGGAAGCGGCGCTCTTTCCATGGTTGAATGTAATAAAAAATGTTGAATTTGGATTAAAGCTAAAAGGGATAAATGGCAGTAAAAGACGGAGCACAGCGCTTGAGTATCTCAAGATGGTGCATTTAACAAAATTTCAGAATGCCCACGTGCATGAACTATCCGGCGGGATGAAACAGCGTGTAGCCATAGCCAGAGCGCTTGCGATGAATCCAGAGATGCTGCTCATGGACGAACCCTTTTCAGCGCTGGATGCCCAGACGAGATGGATACTCCATTTTGAATTACAGAATATATGGCTAAAGACGAAGAAGACGATCTTATTTGTTACCCATAATATTCGTGAGGCCGTATGTTTGGCCGATAGGATAATAATTCTTTCTAGTTCCCCGGGCAGGATCAAGAAAGAGTTCTTAGTTAATTTGCCGAGGCCACGTGATGACAATGACGTAAATGTGGCGGAATATTCCACGAGGATTATGAAAGAACTAAAAGCCGAGATCGACAAGGTCATGAAGTGTGAAATGGACGCAGATTCGTGTGTGGAGTGTGACATAAAATGCACAACCGAAGGAGTCGCGAAAACGGACATGGGGGGAGGAATTTGAGAGATGTACAGTATATTTAAAAGGGCGGTATTCTTTATTCTTCTTATAGGGTTCTGGGAATTATTGTTTAGATGCGGGATATGGCCGGAATATGTTCTTCCTTCTCCCGTTTCGGTATATAAAACGTTAATTCGCGGGTTTCAAGACCAGACCTTTATCATTGGAATAGCGATTAGCATGAAAAGAATTGCCATTGGCTATGGGATTTCTATTGTTATCGGCATTTTTCTGGGCTTGCTTATTGGAAGAGTCCGGGTTTTTGAGGAAACGCTTGGTTCTTTGATTTCAGGTTTACAGACACTGCCGACCATTTGTTGGCTGCCTCTTGCGCTGCTCTGGTTCGGTTTGAATGACAGGGCGATCATATTCCTGGTCATTATGGGGGCGGTGCTTTCCATTACTGTTGCAACAGACGTGGGGGTGAAAAGTGTGCCGCCGCTTTATATTCGCGCTGCGAAGACGATGGGCGCAAGAGGATGGAAGTTGTATCTTGAGGTGATTATTCCCGCTGCCCTTCCGCATATTATTACAGGGATGAAGCAAGGATGGTCTTTTGCCTGGCGTTCGCTCATGGCTGGTGAATTATTAATTGTGTGCCTGGGATTAGGCCATCTCATGATGATTGGACGAGAATTGAACGATATGAGTCAGGTCATTGCCGTGATGATTGTAATTGTGATAATTGGTATTCTGGTTGACCGGCTATTTTTCGTTAAAATGGAAAAACGTATCCGTGAACGCTGGGGACTGGTCAAGGGGTAAATTAGGTTGGGTTTTAAAAGGCAAAACCCAACAACTTTTTATTATTACACACCCATTAATCCCCTCTTGATAGAGGGGAAAACACAACAATCTCCCCTCTAAAAAGAGGGGGTCGGGGGTGTGTTAACAGGACAACCAAAAAGTTTGAAATTCCTGAACATTTAATTAGGCTGCCTTCGGCAACTTTTTTACGCCGCCAAGACACCATGTAGGGACACGCCGATGCGTGCCCAATAATGAGGGGATATGGTGCTTCATGTCCCTACTACTTGAAATCCTGACCATCAAATCAAAAATCAACCTCTACAGGCAGTTCCATATTTTGCATAGATGCCTGCACCAATGCCTCCTGGTCGATTTCGTCTTCAGGCTGTTTAATGCGGTTTGCGCTCCTTTCGACAAACCG
>JAGWZR010000081.1 GCA_018968795.1 Planctomycetota bacterium
ACAGGGCGAGTATGCATGCGCCAGCTGTCATTATGAGAGGGGACAAACGACAGGGTTAATATGGGACTTAGGAGACGAAGGCTGGGGAAGCTGGAAGAACGTGAAGTACATTCGTGGTGGAAGGTATTTACCGCCATTCAGGCATGAAGGGTTCACAGGGCATCCGGATGAAATCGTAGGTGCGACGAGCTCATTGGACAGAGTATGCGGAAGAGACCCGGGGTTTGTGTTCAGGAGCGAGAACTTTTCGCCAGAGAGGTTGGAGTCATTGATTTGTTACATCAGGTCACTGGAATTTACGGGAAGCCCGTTTAGGAATCCTGATGGTAGTTTGACGGATGCTGCGAAGAGGGGCGAGAAGATATTTAACGATCCGAAGGTAGGATGTGCGGAATGTCATCCAGGTGATGCGATGGATGTGAAGGCATTGTTTAGCGATGCCCAGACGCATGATGTGGGAACGGGTCGTGTAGGGGTAAAGGGATTCAGGTCAACGCCGGGTAAGGTGTATAACCTGAAGGCATTGGAAGCAGGAGAAGATCCTTATGGTGAAGAAAGCGACACGCCGATCATTGGATTGGATCTTGTGAAGGAGTTTGATACGCCGACATTGAGGGACATTTATGCGTCGGGGACGTATTTCCATGATGGGAGCGCCAGGACGTTGTTAGACACGATCAACAACACGGTGACGGACAAGGACATGCATGGCAGGACGTCACACTTAAGCGCTGCAGACTTGCAAGACCTCGTGGAGTTCATGAAGGCGTTGTAAAATTTTAGTCGAATGGCCCGCCACAATAGGCGGGCCATTCGACTCATTTAAATACTATTTTGATCAATACTATCTTCAAGAAGGAATACAAATGAAGATTTCATTTAAGTATCCAACGTTGTTAATATCATTATTAGTGAGTTCCATATTGCTATATACGATTTCGAATAATGTATATGCGTGCGGCGGTGGCGGTTCCTCACCTGATGGCATTACCCTCAAATTACGTGGAGTAAATAATCTTGCTGAAGCTGTCAAACTAAAGGCCACGTTACAAAAGAACGAAGCGATTAAATGCGCCAATGTAAGCCCCGACAAAACTGAGATATTCATTTCCATCCTTTGCCCAGGTGCGATTACTGAGGAACAAATTATAAAAGCAATCAAAGACGCTGGTTTTGAGTCCTCGATGCCGAACTACCTTACTTTTAAAATTGACAATCTCACAGACGCATCAGATATAGAAAAGCTACGACACGCCTTGGATGAACTTCCAGGGGTAACAACCAGCAATATTGACACCGATACAAAAGAAGTTACTATTAACTACTACGAGGGTTGGATTAGATTTGCGCGAAAAATAATCAAGACATTGGAAGATAATGGTTTTAAAGCTATTGCACCTATCGACACACTCACCTTCCAAACAGAGGGTATAACCGATGTTGAGGCGCACGACGTACGAGCTTACCTATTAGCAGTATTTGGAGTCACAAGTTCGGACATAGATACCGACACTCACGAAGTAAAGGTTAGCATTTATCGAGGATGGACAACCAAAGAAAATTTGATTAAAACCATTGAAGAGCGTGGAAACACAAAGGTAAAACATGATCTTGTGACACTAAAAACTTCATAGATGTAATGAAGTATAGCCAAGTTTTTTATTAAAATAAATACGATGCATAGGAATTTCAATATTAAGATTCTTTAGTCCCTTGCTTCGTTCAGAATCGAATTGAATAATGATTAAACCGAGACACTTGTTAGCAGTTGTAACTTTTGTAATTTTGTCGGGCACCTATTGCGTGGAGGCATTAGCGGACATTTCGTATGCAGACCTGTTTCTTGCGGGAAGGGGTTACAAGCCTGTTGAGGACAATCGAGTTGAGTATTCGGGGATAACTTTTAAAAATAATAGAGGCTTCATTCCTGACAATCAACTGTATAAGGAATGGTGCATCAATACATTCAATAACGGCGAACAAATTTACGAGGCTTACAAGGAAATAGCATTTGATATCAACTATCGTGTTGAACCACCAAAAACTGATTACTGGCAGACGCCTATTGAAACACAGCAAAGTAAACAGGGCGATTGTGAAGACTCTGTCTTTTTGTTCTTTTCTAAACTAGCAGAACTGGATATCGATGGAGACATTATATGGGGTTGGGTCGTAGAGAAGGATAGTGCAATCGCTTTTGCCCATGTATGGTATCAATTATTTGATAAGCATGGAAAGGCTTACATTGTAGAGGGTTTTTCAAAGGAATGGAATGGGATTATTCCTGTGGAGATGCTTCGTGGAGCAGAAGAACGCGTGTCAACGTTGATAGTACGACATAACAAGGTATGCCATGTTGCGGATGATATGCTTCCAAAACCTGCCCTCGACAACGATCGGGGATTTACCGAGCCTTTTGAAGAGGCACAATTTCCGTGGAGTATTTATCTGAGCAACACCACGTTTATCAAAGAAATATTACAGAAACTCCAGGAGATGTTTGCACGATACAAGAGACAGACACCCCCGTTGTTTTAGCAACTATTGTTTCCCTGAAATCTAAATTCTGTTAAATCTTTTTCACAAAATTGGGCTTCTAAGAAGCGTATTTTATTCAAACCCCTTACTAACGAAAAAAGCCATTCTGAAACAAACCATAGGATGGTCCTTTTTAGAAGCCCTAATTATGTCTCTAACCTTCTCACTACAATGCTATCGCCTACATTTGCCGCGTATCTTTTAGTAACTTACTCCACTTATCGACTACTTCTTTCTGCTCGAATGAGTTTTCAAATTGGGTTTCTGGGAATTGGGATAGGTCAGCATCTATTACACGCTTTGCATATTCCTTGGCAATTGCCTTATCTACCTTCCAATAGAGATCAGCGAGGACCGACAAGTTACTGAGATATCTGGAACTATTTTCCATTTTTCTTGCGTACTCCAGCGCCTTCTCTAAGTTACCCCATAAGTACCGCGGAGTATTATACGCGGTCAATATCCTGTAAATGCCAGCATAGTCATAAGGATCTTGGGGATTGTCCAAGGTTTCAGCTTTTATAAGCGCTTTTTCAAAATCATTTCTTTTATTCAAAAAATATAGTTTGTTGATACCGCCTAGTTCCCCAAGGTTTTGAGCCATCCAATAATGTCCCCCTACATTCTCTGTGTCCAGCAACATTGCCTCTCTACCGTGTTTCTCCCCCAGTTTAAACCACGCAACTTTTTCGTGATTATTTTTCGCATGATACACAGCCATTTTATAATAACATTTGGAAATTTCGATTAATACTTTTGCCCTTTTTTTGTTACCGCTTTCTCTACGTTTTGGGATCTGTTCTAAAACATTTTCGTAGAGGTCTATGGCCGATTTCAGACTTTCAACGTTTTCTCTTTGATTATAAAGTTCTTTAGCTCTTTGCAATTTCCCATTTATACCAGTATTTAAGTTACCGCCTATAGAATTATGACTAATAACGAGAGTTAAAATACATACCTTTAAAAAAAAGAACGATGTTATTTTTTTGATCATGAGAAATTATTCCTTTAGTGTTCTATATAAATCACTTCCATTGATGCCTTATGTCCTGCAATGGAAAAGATGATATTGGTGGTGCCTGGAGAAATGCCTGTTACGGTAAACATTGCCTTGCCGGCGGCATCAGTTAAAGCCGCAGGCGTAACGGTTGCAACCGTTGGAGAGGTGCTTGTGGCCTTGATTTCCATGCCAAAAAGTGACCCTCCCTGCTTATCCAACAATTTAACAAATACCTTATCCTCAGAACCCGAACCAACACTCAACTTATAAGGGCTTACAAGCATACGCATTCCTTCTTCGTAGGGTAGTGTTTGCGCACAAGAACTCAGGAGGATAATACAAAGACAACCTAAAGAAAAAAACAAGGCCTTTTGATTAAAAAACTTCATAGTATTCTTTCCTTTTTTTATGTGGTTTCTATAACTTTTAAAGTTTATTGACTGGATGGAGTAAAAACAAGCAAGTATTGGTAAGGAAGGAGGAAATTATACTTCTGTGATAATGCAAAACCAGCCTGCTTCAGCTCATTGATAACCAGGTCTTCCGGAAGGCGGACTTTCAAGGGAGGACCTATGGGGCTCTCATCGCTGAATTCTAAAATGGCCAGCCTTCCATGCGGTTTTAAAGCCGATTTAATTTTTTTCATAAAATCAATGGGTTCCGCTATTTCATGATATGTGCTTAATAGGATGGCAATGTCAAGACTACTGGGAGACAGTTTGGGATCATCCATATTGCCCAGAACGAGGATTACGTTTTTTAATCCTTCAGTGCCTAATCGCTTACTTATATAGTCCAGCATTTCCTGCTGAACATCTACAGCATAAACAACCCCCGCCGCTCCCACACGCTCCGATAATTTTACCGCAAGGTATCCTGAACCGGCGCCAATATCAGCGACGGCTTGCCCTTTCCCAATTCCCAAAACATTCAATATCTCTTCTGGTTTCTGCCACGTGTCCCGTTTAGGGTCTTCAAGTAATGGTATTTTCGAAGGACTAAAAAGCTTGCCTGGGCGCTCACGCCTTATTTCTTCATTGGCATAAGTATTGACGCAAAAAAAGAATATTCCCAGCAGGATTAAAAATACTTTACGCCCTCGATTGTTTTGATTTATCACAACTTTAGTGTAAAGATTTAAGATTTTCAATGCAACAAAATTCTATCAAACTCTTTCCCCATGCATCGCATTTATTACTGATTTGTGCCTGGACTTCATTCGCTTTCGCTTTGACTTTCACTCATAAAGCGATATAATACACCTGTTTTAAAAATGGCACTATTATGACTATTATAGCAGGTATAGATGAAGCTGGATACGGTCCTTTGCTTGGACCGATGGTGATTACTATCACTGCCTTTGATGTGCCAGACGAAAAGGCCAATTGCTCTTTGTGGGATTTATTGAACGACGCCATTTCAAATGGCATGAAAGGCAAGGGACAGCGGCTGACCGTTCGCGATAGTAAAAGACTGTATAATGCCCAAAAAGGCTTAAAACCATTAGAAAATGCCGCTCTTTCATTCCTCTGGTCAAAGGATTTAAAAACCACATCTTTTTATCAACTGCTGAAGAATTTGTCGTGTTACCATGCCGAGACCATTGCTGGATACCCGTGGTATACTGAAAAGGATTATCCTTTACCTTTAACCACGAGCGTTTCTGCCGTTTTAAATTATGCTGATTTGCTAAAGTATGCGTTGGATAAGCAGGGTGTGCAGTTTTGCTGTGCAAGCACTCGTGTGGTAACGGTGCAGGAGTTTAATGAACAGGTAAGAGTTACGGGGAACAAATCCGTTGTCTTATTTAACACTTGTGCAGCGCTTATCTCCAGGCTGTGGAATAATTTTAAGGGTAATATAAGCCTGATTGTTGACAAACAGGGTGGCAGAAACAATTATGCCGAACTATTGAAAGGCTGCTTGCCCAAAGTAGATGTGAAAATTTTAAAGGAAGGCGCTAAGGTATCAACGTACGAAGTGGTTGAAGAGCAAAGGAAGATGGAAATATCCTTTGTGGAAAAAGGTGAAGATACCTGTATGGCAGTGGCGCTGGCATCGATATTCAGCAAGTATGTTCGGGAATTGTTTATGCATTTGGAAAATCAGTATTGGCTTTATCTTGTGCCGAACTTGAAACCAACAGCGGGCTATTACACGGATGCCCTGCGGTTTTTATCACAGATAGCGGATGTTCGGAAGAAAGAGGCAATTCAGGATAATATTTTAATACGTATTAAGTAAAGGCAATGGTCAACCGTAGAGGCGCAAAGAACGCCCTCCCCAATGTCCCCCTCCAGAGGGGGACATTGGGGGAGGAAAGTTGAAAGGTTGGAAGATTATGTTCTCAACTTCCCTTCATTACAGTTTTTCACCTTCAGGTCTTTCCTCTGCGGTCTCCGCGTTCTTTGCGGTGAGTTGATTGTTTTTAAAACGAAAGGAGTTTTTGGTAAAGATGGCTGTAAATGTAGCGGTGGTAGGTGCAACGGGTGCTGTTGGCGAGGAATTTCTCAGGATACTTGAAAGCAGAAAATTTCCAATAAAAGAGCTGAGGTTGCTAGCGTCAAAGCATTCTGCCGGAAAAAAAATAAAATTTTGCGGAATTGATTATGTCGTACAAGAATTAACAAAGAATTCATTCCAAGGGATAAAAATTGCCCTCTTTAGCGCAGGCTCGATCATTAGTAAGGAATACGTGCCTTATGCGATTGAAAGCGGGGCTGTTTGCGTGGATAATTCCAGCGCCTTCAGGATGGACGATGATGTGCCGCTGGTAGTGCCTGAGGTAAATCCCCAGTATATCGCAAAGCATCACGGTGTAATCGCCAATCCCAATTGTTCAACGATTCAGATGGTGGTTGCCCTAAAACCCATCCATGATGCTGCCAGGATAAAGAGGGTTGTGGTCTCAACATACCAGGCGGTGTCCGGCGCAGGACTCAAGGCAGTTGATGAGCTTCAAAAGGAGACTTCCAGCATTCTTTCAGGGAAAGGGACTTTTCAGAGGAACTTGTTTCCACATCAGATAGCCTTTAATGTTTTACCTCAGATTCCCCAGAGCAATGCGTTTATGCCCAATGGTTATACATCCGAAGAGATGAAGATGGTGAACGAAACGAAAAAGATTCTGGGCGATCACAGCATTCGGGTGACTGCGACAACCGTGCGTGTGCCTGTTGTTCGGAGTCATAGTGAGTCCGTGAATATAGAAACAGAGAGGAAAATTACCGCAGCAGCAGTAAAAAAACTTCTTTCAACGGCTCCGGGCGTTAAATTGGTGGATGACCCAGCCAATCAATTGTATCCCCTGGCCACGGATGCCGCAGGCAAAGACGAAGTCTTTGTGGGTCGTATCCGCGAAGACGAATCCATTGATAATGGAATCAATATGTGGATTGTGAGCGATAATATTAGAAAAGGCGCCGCCCTCAACGCCATCCAAATTGCCGAAAAGCTGTTGGAATGAACAGGGGGTATGCAAATATGTTAGCCTGCTAAAATAACGCAAAAATTGTGATATTTGAGGAAGTCTAATTATAAGTTAATCCTCTTTAAAAGCACCATGGACATATCTGTATGAGCTTGGGCTGGCAAGCCTTAAATCGGTAAACGACATTTATCTCTTCTCAGGTGCGAACTTACTCCAAGATGCCGTGGAAGCGTTCTTGGTTGGGGTCGCTGACTTCGTAGGTGTGGCACTAGACGAGAAGACGCATTTTGATAAATACTTCGTTCTGATCAACGAAAAAATTGCACCAAAGAAGCTTCCCTTCAAGAATCAATTGTTACGCTTAAACAGAATCAGGGTTGGTTCTAAACATCATGGGATACAACCTGCAAGGGACGAGTGTCAGCGTTTAGTCCTGGCTGTAAGAGAGTTTTTTGATGAGGTCAGTAGTTCAGTATTAGCTGTGAACTTTGCAACTGTTAGCACTATAGATCTTCTTACGGAAGGAGAGGCAAAGGACCAACTGCTTTCTGCTAAGAACGCGTTAGATAGCGGCGATCTCCCGATGTGTGCAATCTCATGCAGGAAAGCTATCTTTCTAGAGTTGGAACGCTGGTACGATGTCTCAGAGTTCAAAGATGGAGCAGAGCGAGGCGGCCTCGGCCCCATAACAAATGCTCCATTCTTTGCTAGAAATAAGGACTACATCGAAAAGTACGTCAAGGAACCAACAGATTACATCGTCTATGACCATAGTGATTTAGATCAAAAACTTTTGAAATATGCCGTCGATAACACTGCTTTTTGGAATGTGTGGCGGTTGACGCCTAAAGTCTATAGGACGAAGAACAAAGAGTGGATCGTGAAATATGATTTCGAAAAGCTGGACACAGAGACGCTCAAGGCGAACATCGAATACATCTTCAACACAACCGTAGACATCATTATTGCTATTCACTCCAAGAAAGAATCAATAAAACAATCAACATATCAGCGGTATTCCGTGGAACTCAAACAAGAAGAAGTGCCCGTCTATGAAAAGGCAGATATTAATTCGCGGGTCATAGGTAGAACGCCGAAGGGATTGACGCAGATGGATTGTGACTTTCGTGTTCCAGGCTTTCGGGGGGATGGTCCTTATTGGCACATACACGATTTAGAGCATGGCTATTTCTTGTATGGATTTATCCACGATAATGACCTCAAACACGAGAGCTAACAATTGTTTCCATCCATCATAGTACCCACGGGCTGAATCGGGACGTTAGGCATTCTCTTAATACAGCATGACTTGAGTATAGGTATTTAGGGACACATCCCTTTTGTTGGTCTACCTTTAGACCTAAAGTTTAACTTGTAACCTAATTTCTTGGAAAGCATCTCTAAAAAGCCTCTATCCACAAGAGGCTTGCCTAATCTTGTCTGCTTTCTGATAACATCTAAATCCACTTTATCCCCATCTCCTGTGTACACTGTGTGATGGCTGGAGCTACTGAATGGATGAGAACATTGCGTCCCGTAACACCTG
>JAGWZR010000385.1 GCA_018968795.1 Planctomycetota bacterium
GTTACTAAGTTTTTATCACGATAGATCTTCCCCACGCCACAGGAAGGACTTTTACTTTTCAGATATGCTTTTTTGATGTGGAATAGTGGAACCAACTTTTCTGTTTCTGTAACTCCTTTAATAAACTGAGACGTGACATCTTTACCACCCTCGTCGATTACTTTTGAGCTTCCCATCAGCACATCTTTTCCATCACCATTTGTAATCCATGCACGATTTCTGGGAGTGGGTAGACCACCAAGCTGTTCGGGGCAGAAAGGGATAAAATATGCGTTTTTTAGGGAAGAGATGAGCGGTTCATTTATCTTTGATCGTCCGTCAAAGCGGCAATTGAAACCAAAAAGACAAGCGCTTACCAAAATCATATGGCATAAATGGTTTGAACAAGTTAAATAGCTGAGAAATAAATGGTTATACCGAATTTCAACATAATGCGAGATGAAAGTCAAGAGAAAATGTATGGTTAAATAATAAGGTGTCGTGAACTATTGGCGGGTGAGCAAATATGTCTTTGTGGTTAATTTCGGATAACGTGATCTGCGAGAGAGCGTCAAGAGTTTTGATTTGACAATAAGAAGCTTTTCGTTATAATGAAAAGGCTTAATTTTATGCGGTGTTAAAGTTTGACTTAAAAGAAAATAAACTTGCGTAGCGATAAAATTACTAAAGGCCTCGAACGTGTTCCTGCTCGGGCGCTTCTATATGCAACAGGTTTAAGTCGAGAGGACTTAGGGAAACCATTCGTAGGGATTGCTAGCAGCTTTACCGACCTTATCCCTGGGCATGTACACATGCGTTCTTTGGAAAGGGCAATTGAAAAAGGGATTCATGCGGCTGGCGGCATTAGCTTCATTTTCGGCGTCCCTGGTATATGTGATGGGATTGCAATGGGGCACGAAGGGATGCATTATTCTCTTGTCTCAAGAGACCTTATTGCTGATATTATCGAATGTGTAGTTAGCGCCCACTGCTTGGATGGGCTGGTAATGCTGACAAATTGTGATAAGATTACTCCGGGGATGTTAATGGGCGCCGCCAGGCTGGATATTCCAGGGGTTGTTGTAACAGCAGGCCCGATGGTTTCAGGCCGCTATGGTAAACAGAAATTATCTTTAGTGAAAGATACCTTTGAGGCTGTAGGGAGAAGGCGTAAGGGTGAAATTAGTGACGAACAACTATCTTGCCTTGAAATGGAGGCTTGTCCTGGCCCCGGCTCATGTCAGGGACTTTATACCGCTAACACCATGGCATGTGTATCTGAGGCATTAGGGATGTCCTTGCCAAGGTGTGCAGCTTCATTGGCGATTTCCGCCGAAAAAGAAAGAATCGCTTATAAAAGTGGGCAGCAAGTGGTCGAACTTGTCAGAAAAAGTGTTACCGCCAGAAAGATTATGACTCGAAAGGCGTTTGAAAATGCTATTGTTATCGATATGGCGCTTGGCGGTTCTACAAATTCCTGTTTACATATTCCCGCTATTGCGAAGGAGGCGGGGGTAGAAATTGACCTGAAGTTAATTGATACGATTAGCGCGAGGACTCCGCATATAACAAGTTTGCAGCCGGGAGGAGAGTATTTATTAGAGGATTTATATTATGCCGGTGGTATACCAGCAGTCATGAAGCGGTTGTGCGACGATTTGAACGACTGTC
>JAGWZR010000082.1 GCA_018968795.1 Planctomycetota bacterium
ATCGCTCCAGGGGGTATTTCCTTACCGTTAGACCCAAACAATCTCTTTACCTTGGACGCCAAAACAAAGACCTCATCTATCGTTTTGCCGTAAGGTTCTATGGTCTTGTCGATTGCGCTTCTATTGATCTGTTCAGCAACCAATTTCCCAACATGCGCGGCACAGAGCGGCGAACGCGCCATTCCGACAGCCTTAACATAAGGGGCGCCAAGCGCCATGGTCTTAAAGATATCATCCTCAAACGCAAAACCACCCGCAAGCACAATGTCTGGAACGTACTGTCCCTTCGATGCTAATTTATGCACGTAGTTATACGTAAGAGCAGCGATATATAAGGTCGGTATTCCCCATTCGTTCATCATATGCCAGGGACTCATACCTGTCCCGCCGCCAGCGCCATCAACCGTCAATACGTCGACTCCGGCAATAGAACAATAACGAACTGCCCTGGCCAGGTCGGCGGGCCTATAAGCGCCCGTCTTCAAGAAAACATATTTTGCCCCCGCCTTCCTCAGTTCCTCAACCCTTTTTACAAAACCCTCTTCGGTCACCATTCCAACCCTGGAGTGCCTTTCAAATTCCTTGAATGCCTTTCCAAAGACTGAAGCTACTGTGTTATCGTAAGGGTCTGGCAACACGATGTAACCACGATCTCTCAACATTTTCGCCTTTTCCAAGCTGTTAATCTTAACCTCTCCCCCGATATCCTTTGCACCTTGTCCCCACTTCAGCTCTACGACTTGAACACCTAATTTCGTTACACCATATTCCACCACACCCAAACGGGAATCTTCTACATTTTCCTGAAGTATAATCGCTCCATAACCATCCTGCTGCCAATCCTGAAACGCCTTTACACGATATTCAATATCAGGACAATACGTTATCTTCCCATTCTCTATCTTAGAATTAACATCCATGCCGCCCACGTTTTCGCCGATAGTTAACGCCGTGCCAGAGATTGCAGCGCCAATAGCTAATCCGTCCCAATGTGTTTTTGCAACGTTCGTCGAACCTAACCCTGGAATTACAATAGGCAACTTTAGCTTAATTCCTTTGTCTTTTCCCAACCGTGTCTCTGTGTTTACATTCTCAAAAATAGCCTTGTCGCTGTCAGCCTCTATTCCCACCGCACCGACAGCCGTTCCCATGATATTTAGATGAGAAAGATCGAGAGGATATTCCTTGTCCGCCCCCGCTGTGATGGTTCCGAAGGGTTGCGGGTATAAATTTTCTGATGCCCTAAAGGCTGACTTTCCAATTTCGCATAAGCCTGGACAATCATCCACACAGACCGAACACATACCGCTAGCAGGCGTCCTGTCGTTAGGTGTTCTATTCCTTGTCCGTGTTGCCGCCGATGCATTTGGTTTTGAAAATGACATTTTCAAACCCCTTTCTAAAATAGGTTTATCTAACTTAATGATATGTGAATATGCTATTAATTTTCGAACCTGAATTTATACACATTTTGAAATTTACTGTCAATATAATTTTATGAGAAGCGAAACCAACTATCCCAATTGTTAGCAGCATAAGACATGCCAATATATTTTTGAAATAAAATATTGTCCTTTCTGTTATTGAAAATTCACTATGTCGGTGTTGTATCTCAGTGAAATTACATTTACTTACAATAAAAAGAATGATAATTTGTTTGTAAACAAAAAAAGGAAAATATATAATTTTGTCAAGATTTTCCATTGCGTTTGTCCGTTTGTTACCATTAGTAAAGGATATAAGTGGTGGATGTTTAACAGCGGTTTGCAGCACTAAATGGGGGTTAATAAACATTGTGAAACAACAGACAAAAAAAGTAGATACTAAAGAATTCATTACAGAGAAGGTCGAACGTATAAAAAAGGAAGTAGGAAAGGTCATTGTAGGGCAGGAAGAGATGGTCGATAGTATCATTGTTGCGCTCCTATCGGATGGACACATTCTCTTAGAAGGCTATCCGGGGCTGGGAAAAACGGTTACCGTAAAAACTGTTGCCCGTGTTCTGGACGCAAAATTTCAACGGGTACAGTTTACTCCAGACCTCATACCCGGCGATATTACAGGATTTGAAATGATAGATCCTGAAACAAGGAAAAGCAGGATACAAAGGGGACCTGTATTCACAAATTTATTACTCGCGGATGAAATCAACCGCGCTCCCGCAAAGGTTCAAAGCGCCCTTCTGGAGGCGATGCAGGAAAAGCAGGTAACTATTGGCCGAGAAACCCATCCCTTAGAAAAATTATTCCTCGTACTGGCAACCCAAAACCCTATCGAAATATCAGGAACGTATTTATTGCCCGAAGCTGAGATAGATCGGTTTATGTTTAAACTAGAAGTGCGCTACCCAACGTACGGGGATGAAAGGGAAATTACCGAGAGGCAAATTCGGGACGAAGATATTACATTAGATGTTATTCTAACCCCTAAAGAAGTGCTCTCCTTACGACATACAATTGCTGAATGGTTGCCTTTGCACGAAGAATCCGCCATTATAAAATATATTACACGTTTAGTCAGGGCAACAAGGCCCGAAGAAGGTAACGGTGAGTTAAGAAATCTCGTAATGTATGGAGCGTCTCCCAGGGCATCCATTGCTTTGGCGAAGGCATCTCGTGTTTATGCCTTCATTCACGGTGAAGAAATGGTATTGCCCGAACACGTCCATAAAATGGCATATCCCGTCCTGCGGCATAGAATTATCCTGACGCACGAGGCTGAATCACAAGGCATTGATTCCGACAACATCATTGAAAAAGTACTCCGTCGAGTTCCGATATTGGAATAAATCAAATGAAGAGGAGAATTAAGCTCTATTTACAACGTTTGATTGGAAACCTCTTCGAGGGAATATTTTCCAGCTACCTGACTGCCCCCCATGGATTGGAGCTTGATGAACTCAGGCAATACCAGCCCGGAGATGATTTTAAGTCTATCGACTGGAAAACAACAGTAAAGACGGGAAGACTCCATGTACGCATGAAGTTGGTGGATAAACGGGTAATCATTATGTTCCTTGTTGACAAAAGCCGGTCGGAGAAATTTGGTTCTTTCATAAATACAAAAGAGGATATTCAAGCAGACATCCTATCCATCCTTGTTCATGCGGCATCGGAAACTGGCAATGAAATAGGCTTCATTACATTTACCGATAAGGTAGAAAACTACATCCAGCCAAAAGCTGGCGAGAAAGAGGCATTAAAAAATATAAAAATTATCTTACACGAAACACCGTCCAGTAATCGCACGGATTTAAATAAAGCATTTAAATTTCTGAGTGAAAAAGCACTTGCCCCGTCACTGGTATTTGTACTATCGGATTTTTTAGCACCTTACAATTATGAGCAATCGCTGAAAACACTCTCTTATTTACATGAAGTAATTCCTGTCATCATTTCAGATAGAATGGAAATAAACTTGCCTCCCGCCAGAGGATTCCTAATAGCTCAGGACATGGAAACAAGGATGCAAAAAACGCTGGATATTTCTGCACTATTTGAAGAATCATTGCCTTATCTCGCTCTGTTTAGAAAATTGAACATAGACCACCTTGCATTATCTACAGAAGAAGGCGAGGAGATGTGGATTAAAAAAATCTCGGAATTTTTTGACAGACGCATCAGGAGGGGGAGGAGAAGGAGACGATGAAAAATATTTTCGTGAAATTATTTATTATTGCCGTATTCTTAGGAATCAATTTTAATTGTTTACACGCACAAGAACAACCCCAAATCCAAGAACCGACAGAAACGGGACAAGAGTTAACGCTGACAGGCCAACCGCTTGAAATCTGGACATTTATCAATGATTACAGAGTAATTACCGGCAAGACGCTCCATCTAACCGTTCAGGTTATGTGGAAACTAGGGGTAACAGTTAATCTGGAAGGTGTGGAGAAAATCGATCTCTCTCCATTTAGAATAGAGGGCGTAACAATAGGTGAACGACAAATCTTTGACAACGAACATGATTATATCGTAATTACTTATGCGCTCTCATTACCTTCAGACCTCAAAGAGGGCATCTACTCCATTCCTTCCTTCTCTCTTCCATACAAAAATGAAGTTAATCAAACCGAAGGCAAGGCTACGTCAGCGCCTGTTGCAATTAAAAAAGTACCAATCATGGTTGAGGGCAAGGTGGATAGAGACGTTGTCACAATAGGAGATCGGATCAAATACACCCTCACCGTACGGCATGAAAGGAATATAAAGTTATTGTGGGAAAATATTGAAAAACTAAATTTTCCCCCCTTTGAGATTGCAAAAAAAGTCGTTGAAAAACAGACAGAAGGAAATATTGAAAAGGTAGCAATCAACTATACCCTTTCTTTATACGAGTTGGGAGGTAAAAAAAAGACTCCTGAGATTCCCAGTGTAACAATCCTATATTACAGAGAACCCGATTCTCAATCCAGCGCGGCAAAGGCCGATACTTCACACATTGAGACGAAGGAGGTTAAAACCGTTCCTATCCCCATCATTATAAACAGCCTTCTAAAAGCAGTAGATGTGCCATTGGAGGGGATCAAAGGACCAATGTATTATTCCAAGAAAGACATCTTTTTAAAGGGATACTTGATGATGGGCATAGGCATCGTTTTATTGTTCTTTCTAGGCATGGCGGTACTACGTCCTTTGGCTGGAAGACTAACTACCGCTTCTTCCAAACCCACAGGCAAAACGCCCAAAATCTCATTGGAAAGGCTGAAAAATATCACAACGTCATTCAAGTTCACAAACGAAGACCCGGTAAATCGAAAGAATATACACGACATTAACAAGGCGCTGAGGATATATCTGGGTATAATCATTGGTATTTCAACCGAAACGGCGCAATCCGCCACAACGGCAAGCTTTCTAAATTACGATTCACAAAAACAATTATCGGAAGAAACCTTAACCATTACCGCAAAAGCGTTAAAACAATTGGATACTCTCATCTTTGGAAAACATATCAAAAAGGAAACGGTAGACAGCGTAATGCAGAAAATAGAAGAAATTATAAAACTAACCAGTCCTAAATTAGCTTAGAATATATCCGTAATTAACTATTCCATGAAAGTCCCCCTTTGAAAAAGGGGGATGAAGGGGGATTTTGCATTGAAAACAGCTTTCAAATCCCCCCTCACCCCCCTTTAGTAAAGGGGGGAAATTAATTACGGATAAGTTCTTAGCAATACTTTCTGGAATTGATGCATGACTATAGCAAGTCCCTGGCTGCTTTTGCTTCTCATCCCTTTTGGTTTATTATATTTTTTCTGGAGGGAAAGGAAGTTTATTGGATATTCCAGTCTCTATCATGTAAAAGAACCAGAGCGGCTCAAAAGGATTGCAGCCCGTTTACATAAACCCGTATTCTTTGGCGCTGTATTTTTTTTGATTACGGCCATTACCTGTCCGCAGACAAGATATTTTAAGGAAGAGACCGTCCTGCGTGGACGGGAGATTATCCTTTCCATCGATACCTCTTTTAGCATGACAGGAACGGCTATCGAAACGATAAAAAAAATCGTCGGTGATTTTATTAAAAAGAGACCGAACGACCTCCTCGGTATCACCATCTTTGGCACGGACGCCGCGCTTATCGTTATTCCTACCATGGAAACTCAACTACTTGAAAAATCCCTGGAGCGCATTCAGGCTTCTCAGGTGGGTTATCAGACAGCCACAGGAGAAGGAATCTTTACCTCCATCATCGCCTTGTTTGAAAAAGAGATGGGAAAAAAGTTTACAATTAAAGATTTAAGAAACAGCATTAACAAAGAGTACCTTGCGGACTATGCCATTTCGTTTGTCAAAGAAATGGAAAAGAGGAACGTGCTCAAAAACAAACTTATCATCCTTTTTACCGACGGAATATACAACATTGGCATTTCGCCTGACAGACCCCTCCGATTACTGAAAAGAATGGGAATAAAGGCGTATGTAGTAGCGGTCAAGGCATCGGATGTCACCGGCGTAGACCCAGAAGTTGCAGCCCAGCATATTGAGGAATTAAAAGAAGCAGTCGAGTCCACCGGAGGAAAATATTTTAACGCCGAAAACTTTGAGGAAGTCGCCAAATTTTACGACGAAATCGATAGAACTGAAAAAGACAAGATTGTCATAGACACCGTCTCAAAGAAAAAAGACCTTTATCTGTATCCTACAATTGCGGGCTTACTCTTCCTTTTAGTTTCTATTTTTATCGAAAATTTTTGGATACGAATTCCATAGCAATACCCCAAAAAACAAATAGAAAGAGACATGGAAAAAGAAAAACCAAAATCCGACCAAAAAGAAGACCAGCACCGCCGCGCAGAAGAATTGCTGCGTAAGATAAAAGCCAAACACCCTCAAACAATGGATAACAGGGATTTCCTTTCCTGTATACACGAACTGTCGGTACGCCAAATCGAACTGGAAATGCAGAACAAAGAGCTAAAGCGCGCCCAGCAAGAAGCTGAAAATGCGCTGAATAGATACACCGACCTGTACAACTTTGCCCCCGTTGGATATTTTACGTTTGATAAAGAAGGATTGATCCTTGAGGCGAACCTGACTGGAGCCGCACTTCTGGGTATCGAAAGGAATTCTCTGATCAAAAGACGTTTTCAATCTTTTGTTGAGCCGGCATCACAAGCCGCCTTCAATTCATTTTACAAGCAAGTCTTCGAGACCGGCATCAAACAGACATGCGAATTAAAACTTGTGCGTCCCGACAAAACCACATTTTATGCCCGTGTCAATGGCATAGCGGTGAGCGACCACGATAAGAACGAGAAACAATGCCAAGCCGTTATTGTTGACGCTACCGAGCACAAGCAGGCTGAGGAGCGGCAGCGTGAGAGCGAATACACGATGCGGGCAATCCTTGACAACACGACGGCGGTTATCTATATCAAGGACAACCAGGGCAGATACACCTTTATCAACAGGCAGTTTGAAAAACTGTTTCACCTGAAAAGAGATGAAATAAAAGGAAAGACCCCTTACGACTGCTTTCCTAAAGAGGTAGCTGCATCACATCTGGAAAATGACCGAAAGGTATTTGAGTCAAAAATTCCCATGGAATTTGACGAGGTAGCAACTCATGACAACAGGTCGTTACATTCGTACATTTCCGTTAAATTTCCACTCTTTGACACCCATGGCAATTTATACGCGGTCTGCGGTATCTCAACGGATATCACCGAACGCAAGAATATGGAGGAGCAACTTCGTGAATTGTCGTGCGCCGTTGAACAAAGTCCATCAGTGGTTGTTATTACTGATACAGATGGCGTTATTCAATACGTCAATCCCAAATTTGTCCAATTAACAGGTTATACCCCGGAAGAAGCTATCGGGAAAACCCCGCGCATCTTAAAATCGGGTAAAACACCGCCTGATGAATATGAGCGGTTATGGAACACGATTACCTCCGGTAATGCATGGCAAGGAGAACTGCTCAACCGAAAAAAGAATGGCGAATTCTATTGGGAAAACACACGCATTGCCCCGATAAAGGACTCGACAGGCGTTATTACCCATTTTGTCGCCGTTAAAGAAGACGTCACCGAGCGCAAGAGACTAGAGGAGACAATCCGTCAAATGGCTCATTACGACACCCTTACCTCTTTGCCAAACCGGGCATTGCTCAAGGATCACTTCACCCTGGCGCTGGCGCACGCGCGGCGCAAGAAGGAAGCGCTGGCCGTAATGTTTGTTGACCTAGACTTGTTCAAAAATATTAATGACACATTTGGCCATGATGCTGGAGATCAACTATTGCAAGGCATTGCTGGCCGGCTGCTCACCTGTGTGCGCGAAACCGACACGGTGTCGCGCCTTGGCGGCGATGAATTTACCATACTATTGCCAGAGATTGGGGAGGCAGAAAACGTCGCTATGCTTGCCGGAAAAGTTATCGAAGCAATCAAACAGCCGTTAATGGTCAACAGCAATAAACTTTCTATTACCGCCAGCGTCGGAATTGCACTCTTCCCCAACGATGGTGAAGATGCTGACACCCTGCTAAAGAATGCGGATATTGCCATGTACCGCGCCAAAGAAAAGGGAAGAAATAATTATCAGTTCTACGCAACTCCTTAATAAAAGTTTATATTTTCGAGTTTGGAGTAAGCGGGTGGCGGTCGGGGAAGCAGTAATTAAAACAATGAAATTGGGTAAGGAATTGAACGAATTTGTTATCGATAATAAATTAAGCTGCCTTTGGCAGCAACTTTTAATCTCCCCTCTAGAAAGAGGGGCCGGGGGGGTGTTGCGGCAAATTTACACACCCCTCCCTCTGTCCCCCTCAGTGAGGGGGATAGAGGGAGAGGCTAGAGCCTATATTTTTAAATTTTTATCTTTGATTTTTGACTTCCCCTCCACTAGACCAGAAGCTTTACCGCCATTGCAATGACGCACACGGCAAGGTAAGGAGCGAACCCCCGCCGGCAAGGGTATTGATAAATCCCGCTATAACGCCAATTGCAAAAATAACAAAGAAC